>CAJXJU010000138.1 GCA_913055195.1 uncultured Desulfohalobiaceae bacterium
ATGAAGGATGAAAGGGAAATGAGGAAGGCGGGAAGAGTGAAGGAAAAAAGAATTGTTCTTTATCAATTGGACATTAATTTTTTTTCTTCATAATTTTCTTAATCAACCATATAGATTTCATCCTTCATCCTTCATCCTTAAAACAGAGGGACTATTATGCCTAAATGTACAATTGAAGAAGCCATCGAAGAAATCCGTCAGGGACGGATGGTAATTCTGGTTGATGACGAAGATCGTGAGAATGAGGGAGATTTGACCATTGCAGCGGAGAAGATCACCCCTGAAGCCATTAATTTTATGGCTAAATATGGCAGGGGGCTCATCTGTCTGGCTCTGGCTCCTGAGTGGGTGGATAAACTGGGTCTTCCTATGATGGCCCAGAAGAATACCTCTAAGTTTGGTACTGCTTTTACTGTGTCCATAGAGGCCAGGCAGGGGGTGACAACAGGTATTTCTGCTTATGACAGGGCTACAACTATTCTTACAGCCGTACAGGACGATGTAACTCCAGATGATCTTGCCACTCCAGGTCATGTATTTCCCTTGCGGGCCAGGAAGGGAGGCGTGCTGGTCAGGGCCGGTCAGACCGAAGGTAGTGTTGATCTTGCCCGTTTAGCTGGTCTTAAACCTGCTGCTGTTATCTGCGAGATCATGCGCGACGATGGGAACATGGCCAGAATGCCTGATCTTGAAAAGTTTGCCACTGAGCACAATTTAAAGATTTGTACCATTGAAGACCTTATCAGATACAGGTCCAGGTTTGATTCTCTGGTCTATAGGGTCGCTGAGGCAGATCTTCCAACCTGTTACGGACATTTTAAAGCCATTGCCTATGAGAGTGAGATCGATGACTACACTCATCTGGCCCTGGTCAAGGGAGAGTGGGAGAAAGATGAGCCTGTTCTGGTGCGCGTGCACAGTCAATGTCTGACTGGAGATGTGTTTGGCTCATTGCGTTGTGATTGTGGCAATCAACTGACAACTGCCATGCAAATGGTGGAGAAGGAAGGTAAAGGCGTTATTTTGTATATGCGCCAGGAGGGACGGGGAATCGGCCTGGGTAATAAAATTCGCGCCTATGCTTTGCAAGACCAGGGCAAAGACACTGTTGAAGCCAATCTAGAACTTGGTTTTGCCCCGGATTTAAGGGATTATGGCATTGGTGCCCAGATTCTGGTGAATCTGGGAGTAAGTAAAATGCGTCTTATGACCAATAACCCCAGGAAAATTATTGGTCTTGAAGGTTATGGCCTTGAAGTGGTGGAAAGAGTACCCATTGAAGTGACGCCCTGTAAAGAAAATTTCTGTTATTTAAAGACAAAAAAGGAAAAGATGGGGCATATGTTAAGTAGGATTAAGGGGTAAGGATTAAGGGGTAAGGTTAAGGGCTAAAGGCAAAAGGCTAAGGGCAAAGGGGTAAGGGAGAAAATATCTTTTTATAGAAAACTTTATTCAGGTGATAAAATGAGAGAGATCAAAGTTATTGAAGGTAAGCTGGATGCCAGGGATTTAAAGTTTGCTCTGGTCGCCAGCCGATTCAATGATTTTATTGTAGATAAATTGGTTGGTGGAGCGGTTGATTATCTTGTTCGTCATGGGGCAAAGGAAGAAAATTTAATCCTTGTAAAAGTGCCTGGTGCTTTTGAAATGCCTGTGGTGGCAAAAAAGTTGGCTCAGAAAAAAGAATATGATGGTATCATTTGTCTGGGCGCGGTTATTCGCGGAGCTACTCCTCATTTTGATTATGTGGCCGCTGAAGTGAGCAAAGGCATTGCTCAGACATCGTTAGAAACCGGGACCCCTATTGGTTTTGGTGTTTTGACTACAGACACACTTGAGCAGGCCATTGAACGTGCGGGCAGTAAAGCTGGTAACAAGGGAGCTGAGGCCGCAGCAGCAGTTTTAGAAACAATTCGCGTTCTTGAACAAATATAATTTGGTTATTGGTGTATTGGTAATTGGTGTACTGGTTGGTGGTGTAAAATGATGTTTATTAACATAACCAATATACCAATAACCATTAACCAATACACCAATTAGAGTTAGATAAATGAGAGCATACTTTAGTGAAATAGGACTGCGAATATATCTTGGTGATGCTATTGAGATATTAAAGCAATTGCCAGAAGAAAGCGTTGATTTAATTTTTGCTGATCCTCCTTATAATCTTTCTAATGATGGTTTTACCTGTCATGCTGGGAAGAGAGTGAGCGTCAATAAGGGGAAATGGGACAAAAGCAAAGGTGTAGAAGAGGATTTCAATTTTCACTTTGAATGGATTGGAGCTTGTAAAAAAATATTAAAACCAGAAGGTAGCATGTGGATTTCTGGTACATACCATTCAATTTATTCTTGTGGATTTGCCCTGCAAAAGCAGGGATGGCATATTATAAATGATATTTGCTGGTTTAAACCAAATGCATCTCCAAATTTATCATGTCGTATGTTTACTGCGAGTCATGAAACACTTATTTGGGCCAAGAAAGATAAAAAAGCGAAACATACTTTTAATTGACTTTACTGCAAAAAGTCCTTGGTAGAAAAATAAGAAATTTTCGGTGGCGTTACATAAATTTTGCAAAAATAACACAAAGTAACATATATTTGAAAACAATATTGCCAATATAACTGAAAGACATATACTCTCTCTTCCATATACCTTTTTTCCTCTTTGTTCTTTGAAAATTGACCGTTTTCGTCCATTTTTATTAACCATTGGTACATACGAAGGACATTAATCCCTATTGCTGCCATGATTATCTGAAACCGATTCTTCTCAAAACCTCGTCTGGTTGTTCGTGCCAACCCAAGTTTTCGTTTCGCCAGGCTGAATGTCGATTCTACTCCTGAACGTTGACGATAAAGTGAGATGGTGCCTTTATCTTCTTCAAACATCCGTCTGCGTGCCTCGATATTCGGTTTCTTCCATTGCCACGCAACCACAGCCTTACGTTTTGTGAGTTTGACCGGACAATCCTCTACATGCTGGCAAGCCTTACAAACGCTTCTGTCAAAATAAGAAACAGTTTTTTGTTGTTCTGGTTTTAGTTTATTTTTCAGACAATTATGACCCATTGGACATTTAATCAGTTCCTTGCCATCATCTGAGATAGTGAAGTCCATTATCCCAAAACCATCCGGGGGCTCGCCAGTTGGTGGACATATAAGTTCAACACCTCGTTCTGCCAGCTTTTGTCTGTTCTCTTCGCTATCATAACCATTATCTGCCAGCATGGTTGCGGGTGTTAGCCCCTTTTTCTCCAGATTCTCTATGCTTGAATTTAATAACTCTTTATCCGGTGTATTGGCCTGAGCTACTTCAACATCCGTAATCAGATTCGGATTGGGCTTGTCTTTAGACTCTGAGCAGGTTTCGGTGACATTCAACTTATAGCCGGTTTCTTCATAATGACCATTAAACTGCGCATCAGGGTCATGGGGGTTTACCAGTGCTTCGCCTTTTTTCTTCAGAGTTAGTTCAACCTTAACATCATCATCCTTAACGGTTATTTGTTCTTCAACCAGGCGTTTCAGCAACTTAAAGGATTCCAGTTGGGCGACTTTTTTATGTTCTTTAAACATCTCAAAAACGGCAAGAATATCCCTGGCGACTTGAATCAGGGTTTGTGAATAGTCTTTAGGTTTACAAGAGGCAAACCAGTTATCATTATTATTTTCATGGATGTATTTTTTGCGAATATCATCATTAATACGTGAAAATATTCTTTTGTGAGTACTCTGAAGTTCTTTGAGGAATTTAGTTAAGGTGGTTATGAATAACTCCAGTTTGCTCATCTTTTTAAGAGCAGTAGTAACAAGAGTTGAGTCTGTCCGTTGAAGAGAGAGGTCGATATTCAGGCGATTGATAATATTTTTCAGGATTGAGTCAAAGATTTCATATTCTTCACCAAGTAAATATGAACGATAATAATAGTAAGTTCGTTCACAGAGATAGTCATTTTTGTCGAGATCGAGTGCATATCGGACGGCGTAATTAAAGCAATAAGCTTCAATAGCTTCCAGGTCAGATAAGTTAAAGATGACCTGGATTATAAACAATCCGATCATGGACTGGAGGTCTTTAGTTGGACGGCCAGTAGTTTTTGAGAAGTTATTTTTTAGATGTTTGACATTGATGTATGGTAGGACATAATGTCGGAAGTAATAATAAATAGTTTTTTTTAAATAGTTGAGATGACGATCAGTCAGACCTGGATAGGAATCAAAGAGTTGTTTTTGTCGTCTGTCCTTATAGTATTGCATGGCATACCTCGTCTAGATTTGAGGTATAATTATCAAAATATTGAAATTTTAGCAACATTTTTTTAAACTAACATCTAATTGCAGAATGGACTTTTTGCAGTTGACTCTTAAAATTTTTTTGTATAGCAATAATTTTAATACAAAAGGGAGGCGCAATAAATGGAAATTAGCTATGATGTTTTAATTGAAAATATTAAAAATTTGTCGCTTCCTGATAAAGAGGAGCTTAAAAATTTGATAGAAAAATATATTATAGAAGAAAAACGAGACAGAATTTATCAAAATTATTTAAAAAGTCTTGAGGAATACCATCAAAAAAATAAATTGAAATTTTCTTCAGATATTAACGAACTCCAAAAAATAATAGAAGAAGTTGAATGATAAAGGTTGCTTTCAGTTCGTCTTTTAAAAGGGCTTTTAAAAAGAAAATTAAAAGAAATAGAGCCTTAGAAGAAATATTTTGGAAAAAATTAGAAAAATTTATGAGAGAGCCTTTTTCAAAAGAACTTAAGACGCATAAATTATCAGGACAACTTAAAGATTTGTGGAGTTTTAGCATTGGATATGATATGAGAGTAATTTTCTTTTTTGCTGAAAAAGATAAAGTTGTCTTAGTGGATATAGGAACTCATGAAGAAGTTTACTAAAATTTTAAAAACTCTAACAAACCGCTCCAGATACTGTGAAATAACCAACGAAAAAATGAAAGTGAAAATAGAAAATTCCTAACAAACCCTTCCACCCGACCCGCCATACGGCGGGCGGGT
>CAJXJU010000139.1 GCA_913055195.1 uncultured Desulfohalobiaceae bacterium
GCTTTATAATATTCTGGAAACAGGACATAGGTTTTCGGTAGCTGACCTCTTTGCCCTGCATCGCGCTGTTCAAACAGATATTTTAATTGATATATATAATCCTGTTGGAGACTGGAAAAAAGAACAAAATTCTACTGTTGGTGTGGTAAATGACAGGCAAATTATTTTTGAATACGCCCGGCCAGAAGATGTGCCAGAATTAATGAAGAAATGGTTTGACCTGTTTTATCAATATGAACAAAAATTGCAGCATGAGACAAGAAGAGAATCATTTGTTAAAGCTTATGCCTATTTACATGTCGCATTTGTCCGTATTCATCCTTTTTTTGACGGTAATGGACGGTTGGCCAGGCTTGTTTCAAATTTACCTATCTTACGAGCAGGACTGCCACCTATTTTAATTGATAGAGCAAAACGCAGGTATTATCTTGAATTACTGATGATGTATCATTTACAGGTAGGTCAGATTAAAGCAGACAGTGAATTGTTGCCTCAGCCTGAGAAATTAGAACCTTTTATCAGGTTTTGTCATGAATCCTGGCAGGAAACATGGCAACTGGTTGAGGAGGTATATAGAATTCAACAGAAGCGTAATAAAAGTTTATTGTAAAAAGTTCACAGATTCAGGAAGTTAAATAACTGAGGATGATTATATGAAAATATTGTATATTGTAGGAGGTCTCCCTTTTGGAGGAGTTGAGAATTTGCTTTTTGATTTAGGAGTAGAATTAAAAAAGCGTAAAGATATTTTATTTAAAATTGTTAATCTATCAGGTCAAGGAGTAAAGGTTAATGATTTTCAAAAAGCTAATTTACCTTTGCTGAATTTGTGTAATAGTTATAAAGCATTAAATACTTACAGGATTGATACAGCGATTCGTTTAAGGAAAGTAATTAGTGATTTTCAGCCTGATATTATTCAGACAATACATTTTGCTGCTGATTATTTTACCCGTCTTGCATGTTTAGGTATGAAAGTACCTATTATTACAAATATACGAAATATTAAACATGAAAAGAAGGTTCATCGACGTTTTTTGAATAAATGCTTATCTTTAAAGACAACAGCATTTATTGCTATATCAAAAGCAGTTAAACAAACTATTATTCATGATCATTTATTATGTAAAAAACCGATTCATATTTTATATAATGCTGTTAATTTTGATAAGTTTAATGTAGAACCTATAGACTATAAAAATTATAATTTACAATATCCAGTATTAATAGGAGTTGGACGATTAGTACCACAAAAAAATTTTAATATTTTGATTTCTGCATGTGATATATTACATAATAAAGGTTATAAATTTTCTTTAGTAATTATCGGTGATGGCCCAGAAAAGAAAAATTTAGAGCAGCTTGTTTTAGATAAAAATTTAGAACAAGTTGTGAGATTAATGGGATATAAAAGAGATGTGGGTCGTTATCTACATGGGGCAGATATTTTTATAATGCCATCTGAATATGAAGGATTTGGTAATGCTTTAATAGAAGCAATGTATTGTGGTTTGCCTGCTGTTATTTCTCAAAATGTGCCGGCAAAAGAAATCGCTGAAGGAGCATGTCTCATTTCCTCTACTGAGGCAGATGATGTTGCCGGAAAGATAGAAATTTTATTGACAGATAGAGAAAAATATAAAGAAATGAGTATGGTAGCAGAAAGCATAGCACAAGAGTTTAATATAACCAATTATCTAGAGAAATTATTAAAAATATATACACTGTATTTAACGTGAGTCTGGAAAAGCTGGATTCTAAATAAAAAAGGAGCCATCTGGCTCCTTTTTTATTTCTTGATTGTGGTGCCGAAGGGGAGACTCGAACTCCCACGGGGTAATCCCCACTAGACCCTGAACCTAGCGTGTCTACCAATTCCACCACTTCGGCACAAAAAGTTTTATAAAGGATTTGTTTTTTGTTGGCAAGTTTTTTTGACTAATTTTTTTGTAACCTCAGCAAAAAGTTGAAGATGTGCTTCTTTTGAGTTACCTTTTAGCAGGCAGCTAATTCAAACACCATACGGAGGCTAAGCTGGATCATGGTTGTTAAGGATATCAATGAGTTAAGAGACAGAATATTTGCCTCTTGCGCGACTATTGGTAATTTTGACGGTGTACATCTTGGACATCAAAAACTAATTGCCAGAGTTCGAGATCGAGCGAGAATTTTGAAAATTTCCAGTGTAGTTATTACCTTTGATCCGCACCCTTTAAGGGTTCTGGTGGATAAAAAGACTCCGCCGTTTATTACTTTAACTGAACAAAAATTAGAACTTATATCAAAGTTAGAAGTTGATTATGTCCTGTGTATAAAATTTACTAAAGATCTGGCAGCCTTAAAGCCGGAAGAGTTTGTCCAGAAGTATCTGGTTAATGGGTTGAAACTTAAAGAACTGATAATTGGCTATGACTATGCCTTTGGCAAAGGCAGAAGAGGCAATTTTGAGCTGTTAAATAAGCTGGGAGAAAAATTTGGCTTTGCGGTTGAGCAGTTGTCGCCGGTTATGGTTGATGGTGCTATTGTAAGTTCTACTCGTATTAGAGATATGGTTCAGGCAGGCATGGTGTGGGAAGCAAGGAAGTTACTGGGTCGTTTTTATCGGGTCCAGGGCAAGGTTATAACCGGTCAAAAAAGAGGCGGTCCTTTGCTAGGTTTTCCTACAGCCAATATCTGTCTTAAAGATGAGTTGTTTCCCAAAACAGGGGTTTATGCTGTCTGGGTGGAAGTTTTGGGTCAAATTAAGCCTGGCGTGGCCAATATTGGCTATAATCCCACTTTTGGTAATGATTATTTATCCGTGGAAGTACATATCCTCGATTTTAAGCAAAATATTTATGGTCAGGATATAAGAGTACACTTTGTGCAAAGATTAAGGTCAGAGAAAAAATTTTCCGGCCTTGACGAGTTGAAAAAGCAAATTCAGGCCGATATTGAATTGGGACAGAAAATTTTAAGTAGTCCGGAGGCACAACTCTCTTGATAAAAAAGATTTTTTTCCCCTTAATTCGCTTGTGGCAGGAAACAGTCAAGGTCTATCAGATTATTACCAATGCCAGGTGGCTGATTCTGGGGGCCTTGACCGGCATTTTATCCGGCATCATTGCCATTGTGTTTTTTGCCGGAGTTGAGGGCTTAAAGTTTTTACTGGTCCATAAGCTGGCTGGTTTTAGTTTGCCAGCCCCGGCAGGCGAAGAGATATTTCATGGTCATGCTGGAGTTTTCAGACCCTGGTTGATTCCAGTTTTTACTACACTGGTTGGGCTTGTCACTGGCTATCTGGTGACCAGATTTGTGCCAGACTGCATAAAAGCCGGGACCGATGGCACTGATTCCATGATCAGGGCCTTTCACAAACAGGGTGGTATTATAAGGCCGCTGGTCGCTCTGATAAGAGGTGGTACTTCTATTTTAACCATTGGCGCAGGTGGCAGTGCTGGCCGTGAAGGCCCAATATCACTATTGGGAGCTGGTCTGGGTTCTTTTCTGGCTGATAAATTAAAATTATCTCCCAAAGAAAGGCGCATTCTGCTTTTAACCGGTGCTGCCGGTGGCCTGGGCGCTATTTTTAGGGCACCTCTCGGTGGCGCGCTTACAGCAGTGGAAGTTATTTACAGAGAAGACTTTGAGGCTGAGGCAATTTTGCCCTCGGTTATCTCCTCTGTAGTGGCTTATACGATTTTTACCCTGGTCTTTGGCACAGAACCCATTTTTGGCATTCCCAGGTTTAGTTTTGAAAATCCTCTGGAACTTCCTTTTTATGGGCTGCTTGCTCTGGCCTGCGCTCTGGCTGGCTGGTTCTATGTGCGTTCCTTTTATTTTATAAAATATAAACTGTTTTGGCCCATCATGGAGAAATGGGGCGTGATCTGGAGTATGGGGCTGGGCGGTTTGATGATGGGAGTTCTGGGAGTAATTTTCCCGGAGCTATTATGCGGTGGTTATGGCTGGCTGGAACTGGCCATTTTAGGCAAGTTGTCTCTGGTGACCATGCTGGGCATTATTGTGGGCAAAACACTGGCTACATCTATTACCCTGGGCTCAGGTATGAGCGGCGGCATGTTTGCTCCGGCTCTTTTTGTCGGAGGTATGAGTGGAGGAGTTGTGGGTTATGCTGCGAACCAATATTTTCCTGATATTGTTACTCAACCTGGTGGCTATGTCCTGGTGGGCATGGCTGCTTTTTTTGCCGGAGTGGCCAATGCTCCTATTGGGCCGTTGATCATGGTCTGTGAGTTGACTCAGGGGTATGGGTTGCTGGCCCCTTTAATGCTTGCCTCAGCCCTGTGTCTGGTTCTGAACAGGAATATTTCCCTATATGAAAATCAGGTTGATAACAAATTTGAATCGCCTGCCCATATTGATGATGCAACAATAAATATTCTGGAGAATTTACAAGTTAATGATTTTTATCAACCTGGTAGAGTAACTACCCTGGAGGAAGGCACTTCTTTAAAGGCCTTGACTGATATTATTGCCAATACCAATGAACTTTATTTTCCTATACGAAATTATAAGGATGAAATAACTGGCATTTTAGCTGTACAGGATTTACGAAAGGTTCTTTTTGAAGATTCTTTATATGATTTATTGGTAGCCAAAGATATGGCGAGAAAGGCCGTGCTTCTGGCTCCAGAAGACAATCTTTATACAGCGCTTTTAAAATTTGTTGATAGTGACCTTGGCCAGATTCCAGTGGTAGATTACAATAATCCTGAAAAGATTCTTGGTCTTCTGGCTAGAGAAGATGTGTTTAAGGCGTTAAGGAGAAAAAGCAGACCCTGATGAGATGGGATTCGCCTGCAAAAAGTCCCTTTTTGCAGGCAACTCAATATTGAATTATTATAGTAGGTTATAAGATGACATTTTTGTTAAAAGGTAAAATTTGAGTTTTTGCGGCTAAATCAGTTAAATTATGGATGACAAAATACAGATTATAGAGACTATAAAAAACGAGCTTTCTGCTTTAGAAATGAGTCGCCTGCAAAAAGTCAAAACTCGCAAATTACAGCTAGCGGGGACAGGCGAA
>CAJXJU010000140.1 GCA_913055195.1 uncultured Desulfohalobiaceae bacterium
AAGGGAAAAATGGACTATCAAAACCAATACCCTGGTTCAAAAACTGGAAAGTAACCAGAATAGCGTTACTCTCCATTTAAGGGACGAAAAATTTGAGGTGGATAAATGTCTGGTCGCCATTGGCCGCAGCCCAAACATTGAAAATCTGGGTCTGGACGACGCTAGTATTGAAACCTATGGCCCAGGCTGGATTAAAACCAACGACTATTTGCAAGCTGCACCTCATATTTATGCCATTGGCGATGTTAACGGACAGACGCTTCTTGCCCACGCAGCATCAGATCAGGGCGAATACTGTATTGATCATATCCTGGGTCAAAACAAAAATCCCTACCCTCAAAATCCCATTCCATCCTGCATTTACGGTTCTAACGAAATTATTCGTACTGGTTTGACTGCCGCGCAACTTGAAGCACAGGGCAAAGAATTTAG
The DNA here is from genome assembly GCA_913055195.1 of uncultured Desulfohalobiaceae bacterium. Classification (GTDB taxonomy): domain Bacteria; phylum Desulfobacterota; class Desulfovibrionia; order Desulfovibrionales; family Desulfonatronovibrionaceae; genus Desulfovulcanus. Next base: position 433 of record CAJXJU010000140.1, read on the forward strand.
TGTTACCAAAACAAGTTTGATAGCCAATCCCATTGCCCAGGCACATGGCGCAGGCTATGGCTTCATTAAAGTCCTCTGGTCTGAGGGCAGAGTAGCGGGCATTACAGCCATTGGGTACAATGTCTCTCACCTTGTTACCCTGGCCCAGGTTATTGTTGATCAGGCCTGGTCAAGGGATGAAGTAGAAAAACATGTTTTTGCTCATCCAACTCTGGATGAGAGTTTAAAAGAAGCGTTGTTAAATATAACATAAAAAAGGAGATATTGTTATGAAATGGCAAGATTACATAACTACAGATGATAAAATTTTAGCTGGTAAACCAATAATTAAAGGCACACGCTTATCTGTAGAGTTTATTCTTGAACTTTTAGCTGAAGGATGGTCAATGCAACAGATTATAAAAAACTATCCTGCCCTATCTTATAAATCTTTAAACGCAGTATTTGCTTATACTAAATGTCAATAACTAATAACGTCATTCCACAAGGCCCATTTCGTCCCAGAATGGACATAGTTCTGGCCTCCAGGTCACCTCGCAGACAGGCTCTGTTGTCTCTTCTGGGCCTGAGCTTTTATGTTTTACCATCTAAAATCAAAGAACCACCGCCAGCATCGGGGCAATGCCCTGAAGAATATGCAACCTATCTGGCTAATCTCAAGGCAGAAGATGTGTGCCAGCAAAGACCTGACTGCCTTATTCTGGCAGCAGATACCATTGTTGTCCTGGGGAAAAAAATTCTGGGCAAACCCAGAACAGAAGATCATGCTCTGGAAATGCTACAAAACCTTTCTGGCCAGACCCATGAAGTAATTACAGGAGTTACGTTGTTATGCAAACAAAAACAAATCAACATTTCCTTTACCTGTAAATCTTCTGTCACCATAGCTAAATTTCCAGAAAATGTGCTCAAAGGCTATGTACAAACAGGCGAACCTATGGACAAGGCAGGTGCTTATGGGATCCAGGGCGTTGGCGCTTTTTTAGTGCAAAAAATATGCGGCTCTTACACCAATGTTGTGGGACTGCCTTTGACAGAACTTGTAGAGCACCTTGATAAAATCGGGGCAATTGGATTAGCATCCAATATTTAACATAAAGCATTTCAGCATCACTATGACTACTAACACCAAAATATGGGTAAACCTGGCTACTCTTGGCCCAATAGGTCATTTACCAGAAGCGCCAGGCACATGGGGGTCTTTAGTAGCCACTATTTTAGCCCCTTTTCTTTTTATCCCTCTGACCATGCCTGTCAAAATTTTTCTTTTATTGACAATCTTCTTTGCTGGTGCTTATGCATCTGGACAGGCTGAAAAATTTTATCACAACACAGATCCTGGTTGTGTGGTCATTGATGAACTGCTCGGACAATGGGTTACTTTTCTGTTCTTAACCAAAAGTACATGGCTCATGCTCATGATAGGTTTTTTTCTCTTCCGCGGCTTTGATATTTTTAAACCCTTTCCCATCCGTGCTTCTGAACGCTGGCTCAAAAATGGATTTGGGATTATGATTGACGATATATTGGCAGGAGGTTATGCTCTTTTAATCTTAACATTAGTTCAACTTTTGTTCAAATAAGGAAACTAAAATGACTGACAAAGTGAAAGCAACTATCAAATGTTTTGTTGAGGCAGTTATTAATGTTCTGGGAACCATGGCCATGGTACAAGTAAAACCAGGTCAGGCTTATTTAAAAAAAGATGACAAAGCAAAAGGTGACATTACTGGCGTGATTGGCATGTCCAGCCCTTCTGGCAAAGCCAGAGGAACAATGTCCATTACCTTTACCGAGCAATCTGCTCTTGGTATAGTAAGCAATATGTTGGGAGAGCAATTTACAGAAATCAATCAGGATGTGATTGATGCAGTTGGCGAGATGACCAATATGATTTGCGGTCAGGCAAGGAAAAATCTTGTGGAAATTGGAATGCAATTTGACGGGGCTATACCATCAGTTGTTACGGGTAAAGATCATAGCATCAGCCACGTCTCCAGCAAGGCCATCCTTGCGATTCCTTTTACAACCCAATTTGGCAACCTTACGGTTGAAGTTTGCTTTTCATAAGGGGCGCTTACATTGCGCCCCTGCCCTGCAGTGCCTGACCTATAAATCAATGGTCTGACCAGGTGACATCTCAATGAAGTTTGTTCCTGAAGCAAATTCCTGAAGTGCTGCCTGAAAACTTTTCGTATCTTTTTCCAGAACAGGAAAAGAACCCCAGTGCATGGGAACCACATTTTTACATTTCAGAAGTTTACAAGCCAACGCCGCCTGTCTGGGATCCATGGTAAATACTCCACCAATAGGAAGCAAAGCCAGATCAATTTTATAAAGCTGGCCTAACACTTCCATACTTGAAAAAATCCCTGTATCTCCTGCATGATAAATAGTATAATCATTTTCCAGAGTTACAATAAAGCCAACAGGGAATCCACGCTCGCAGGAATGAAAAGCGTGAACCATTGTAATTTTTACAGAATTAAATTCTACTGTTCCTCCGATATTAAAACCAATGCCATTTAACACCCTGTCCTGACTGATCCCTTGAGCAATACAATGTTTGGCAACCTCCACAATAGCTCCCAGATGTGCTCCTGTCCGTTTACAGATTTCAATGGCCTGACCAAGATGATCGCCATGATCATGGGTAACTAACACCAGATCAACTTTACTTAAATCCGTGGACTTAGTTTTAGCCGAAGGATTTCCTTCAAACCAGGGATCAATCAGAATATTTAAGCTGGGGGTAATGATTTCAAAGTTGGCATGACCATGCCAGGTAAGTTTGTTAGCCATAATGACCTCCTCTTATTTTTAAATTCGAATATCAAAGATTAAGTTAAACACTCCCCCACCTGGTAACAATATTACTTTCTATTCCCAGGTGATCCATAATTCTGTTTACGATATAACCAATCAGATCATCAATAGTTCGTGGCTGATGATAAAATCCCGGACTGGGCGGTAGAATAACCGCTCCAGCCTGTTGTACTCTGAGCATATTTTGCAAATGTATTGCGTTTAAAGGGGTTTCTCTGGGAACAAGAATGAGGGACCTGTTTTCTTTCAAACAAACATCAGCAGCGCGGTGAATGAGATTGTTACCAAAGCCCGCAGCTATAGCTGCCAGAGTTGCCATAGAACAAGGACAAACAACCATCCCCTGATGCAGCCATGAACCACTGGCCATGGGAGCAGACAACTGATTTTGGTTATAGGCATAATCAGCCAGCTTTATTATCTTTTCCCATTCCTGACACTCCATTGGTAAAATAGATCTGGCAGCATTAGAAATAATTACATGCAATTCCAGATTTGAATTTTTTTTGAGTTCCTGAATAAGCTTCAGGGCATAGGGCATACCACTGGCCCCGGTTATGGCGAGAATATATCTAGATATTATGTCCATTAACAAAATCCTGACTCTATTGACGTTATCTTTACTTGCTTGACAAAGCAAGGATATTAAGAATAGTATATTTTTTGTGGGCAATTAGCTCAGTTGGATAGAGCGTCAGCCTCCGGAGCTGAAGGCCGCAGGTTCGACTCCTGCATTGCCCACCAATAATTTCAACTACTTACATGCTTCCAACCTCTTTTCAAATAGCCTGGGTTGGAAAAAAGGTTGGAATTTTTTTTAAAAGCCTCTACCCGTTAGAGGCTTTTTCTTTTTTGAACTCCAAAACCTTGCCTGCTTTTTTCTTGCCAAAAACCTCATCCAGGCTAATTTGCACTCCCCTAAGCTCGTGCAAATATTGCGCTGTGGTAGTGGGACTTCTGTGTCTTAAAATTCTCTGGATTGTGGTTAGTGGCACATTGTGGGCATCTAGCCATGAAGCGGTAAGATGCCTGATTGCATGAAAACGAAACGTCTTGACACCAGCCTTTTTGCAGGCTCTGGGCAACCAGTGGTTCTTTTCCCTGTAAGGCTCACCTTTTTTATTGACAAAAACATATTCATACTGGCCGTATTTACCCCGATGCCTGAGCAATGCCTGTCTTAACTCTTGTGTCATGGGCAGTGAATCCCGTTCCTCCATACCGTCCTTTCTCTTTCTGGTAGTCAGCCAGATTTGATTGTTGGCAAAATCTATATCAGTCCATTTGAGTCTGAAAATTTCATTTCTTCTGGCCCCTGTATGCAAAAAGCAGAGAAGCATTGTCCGATCATCATCATTCATTACAGCCATGATCTTTTCTACGTCTTCCATAGGCGGAACATATTTCGCTCTTTTAGAGTATGGAAATTTTGGCACCAAAGCAAAAGGATTAGGACATTGGGGCCAGCCAGAAAGAAATTTCTGGCCCCAATTCCAGGCAGCAACAAGATTTTTTCTGCTCCTGTTTACTGTGTAGCCTGTAGATTCTTTTGCCCATTTCTGAAGTGTTTGCAAAGCAAGCTCAGGAGTTATTTTATCAACCGCCATATCAGGATCAAGTCCTTGAAAAAAACGTTTCAGAACCGCTTTCTTTTCTTCAAAAACTCTTTCTACCATTCTCTCTTTGCAGAAGTCCAGATATTTCTCTGACCACTCAAGCAAAGAGACCGTATTTGTCGAGGCCCTGGCCTTTATCAGTTTTTTTGTCT
>CAJXJU010000141.1 GCA_913055195.1 uncultured Desulfohalobiaceae bacterium
CAACGCTCGTTCGCCTGTCCCCGCACGGAAAAATTTACTTTTTGCAGGCGACTCAGTAAATATAGGGGTAAGGGGTAAGGAGTAAAAAAAGGAGGCTATTTCCATGCAATATTTACGTTTAACATTTCTTTGTTGTTTTTTAATGTTTGTATGCGCGTGTGCTCATACAGGGAGTCAGAAAGCACCTGGCATGGTCTTTACCACAGAGGCCTTTAAATTCTTTAAAGGCGAATTTGAAAACACGGATTATTTCCGCAAGCACAAACCAAAGTCCATAGCTGTGGCGCCATTTGAGCTGGCTCTGAATAATAGTCTGTCCATAAATTTTGAGGACGAAAATCCTGCTGACATAGTCAGACGGGGACTCTACAATCATATATCTTCTCTGCCCTTTCAGGATCTGGAGCTTTATGAAATAGACAAACGGTTGCATAACGCGGGCATTGACACGCCTGAAAAAATATACACTCTGCTTCAAAAAAATCCTAAAAAACTTAAAAGCATTTTAGGTGTTGACGCCCTGGTTACAGGACAGGTCACTCATTTTGACCGCGTATTTGTGGGGATTTTCTCCCAGATAGCTGTTGGTTGTGAAGTAAAAATGTGGGATTTAAACACGGGCAAACTACTCTGGCGAGCCAAACATGTGAGCAGGGCTGCCGGTGGAGGTATTTCCTTAACCCCCATTGGCCTGGCTCTGGATGGCCTGGCAGCACTCTGGAACATGCGAGGCGCAGCCATGCTAGAGCAAACAGACAACCTGTTCAGGGAAATTGTCAGCACCATTGAACTGCCCCGGTCAGCCCTGGCAGCAGCCGTAGCAAAACCCAAAATCGATCTCTTTATCTGCCTTAATGCAAAACGCCCATTCAGGGCTGGAGAAAAGGTATCCTTCCGCTTGATTGGCGATCCCGGTGCCACTGCCTATGTGGATCTTGGCCATTTCAAATCAGGCATTGAGCTTGCTCCAGTGCCAGAAAAAATAAAACAGGCTATATTTTCTCAGGCTTTAGAACAAATAGAAGAGGAATATGTAAAAACCGGACATGAACTAACAACAGAACTGAAAACTGCCATTAAAGAACTTTTAAATAAAAGAGAAATTTATGAAGGAACATACACGGTAGAGCCAGGCGAAGAGGCTTATGGTCTTATGGCCAAAGGTTATCTGGTAAATTCTGCTGGCGGACAGGCCATACAGATGGATGTCATTCATACAATTGATATAGATGGCCTGCCTCCAGCACAGGTAACAGCCCTCAAAGCCGGGTCACTGGACAATAAAATTGAATTGAGCTGGGCCAGAAATTCTGAGCCTGATATTGTGGCCTATGAAATCTGGACGAGCTTTACCCCTCTTAGCGGATATCAAAAAGCAGCAGCCGTTGAAACCAATAAATTCATCCTGGATGGACTTACCAACTTTCAAAAAATCTATGTTCGGATCAGGGCAATTGACAAAGCAGGCAATGAAGGGCAATTTTCACCTTATATTGAAGCTGTTCCCCTGCCAGAACCTGATCTGTATGCTTTGCCACAACCAGGCCCTGCCCTTGCAGGAGAAATCAAAACTAAAATTTTGCTACGAGCTGAAAAGGGGCCATTTCTCATCCAGTCTGACCTGATTGTGCGTCCTGGCGGAGTTGTCTATATTGAACCTGGCTGTGAAATTAAGTTTCTGCCTGACACATCAATTCAGGTAACAGGAGGAGCGATCATGGCTTATGGCCAGAAAAACAAAGAAATCCGTCTGATTCCAGCATCTGAAAATGGTGTTCCAGGCTCGTTTGCCGGTCTGATTTTTGATAAGGCGCAAAAAGCCATTCTCCAGCATGTTGTTATTGAAAAGGCTGAAACAGGCATTCGCATCAAAGGATGCGCGCCACACATATCAGGAATAAAAATCACCAGATGCGCACAGGCAGCAATTTATCTGGAGGATGGAGCAAGGCCAGAAATTACTGATTCATTGATCAGCAACAACCAGGGCATGGGTGCGCTGGTCATGGAAGGAGAGGCCATAGCACCAGAAATTCATCACAATGCTTTTGTTAATAACGAGCCATTTCAGGTCCAGAGTTATACACCTCTATCAATAGATTTAAGCAATAATTACTGGGGAAACGCAAAACTTAACAAAGAACAATTTCTAGGAGAACTTGTTCTCAAGCCATTTCTCAAAGAACCACCAGCAACAATAAACCAATAATCAATACACGGAGATATGCTATGCAGACGGCACCATTACAAGATCAGAACAAATGCTATTATACAGTGCCGCGGGAAACCTATGTGGCACTGGAAGAATTTTTTGGCGACAAAAAAATAGCTGAAACATATACAAAGGCTCTGGAAGCCGGCATTCGTATCGTGGAAAAAACTTCCAGGGAGATGATCGAGGACAAACTGGAGCAGCACAAGATTTTACTTAAAGAAGAGCTTACAAAAGAACTGGTTACCAGAGAGCTTTTTGAACTGCGAATGGATGAAATACTCAGAATCATTGAAGCCGGAGATGCCAGGTTGCTTGAAAAAATTGAAGCCGGCGATGCCAGGTTGCTTGAAAAAATTGAAGGTACCGAGGCCAGGCTCCTCGAAAAGATTGAAGCTGGCGATGCAGGGCTACATAAAGATATGGAGGTGAAAGAAAATTCTCTCCGCAAAGAAATGAAGGCTATTGAGGAATCCCTGCGCAAGGAAATGAAGGCTATTGAGGAATCCCTGCGCAAGGACATGAAGGCTATTGAGGAATCCCTGCGCAAGGACATGAAGGCAATGGAAGACTCCATTCGCAAGGACATGAAGGCAATGTTCGATCATTTAAACTTTAAATTCAATGTTCTCATTGGCCTTGTGATCCTGGCTCTCACTCTGGCCAATCCAGCTTTTAACAGGTTGCTGGAAAAGTTGTTTTTTTAATCACAGGAGGCAAAATATTATGAAAAAATATGTTCTTTATTTCATTAATATATGTCTGGCACTGCTGTTTGTTGTTAGCCCTGTTTATAGCCTGGATAACGGACAGGAACAGATTGGCGAGTTTGGTTATATTGACTGGATAGGCATGAAAGTGGCTGCCACAGGCATGGGCGCGCCGCCAGTTAATGCTATTAATGTTGCCCAGGCAAGAATTATGGCCAGAAGGGCTGCCATTGTTGTTGCTCAGCGAAATCTTCTGGAAGTGGTCAAAGGTGTGCACATTGACTCTCAGACCCGCGTGGAAAATTTTATGGTTCAAAATGACAGCATTGTCACGCGCGTCAAAGGCATTTTAAAAGGGGCAATTATAGAAGAAATCAAATATCAACCTGATGGTGCGTGCCTGGCCAGAGTCAGCATGCCTTTGACAGGCGAACTGGGAGAAACACTGCTTAAACTGGGCAATCAATCTCTGCCATCCAGCAACCCCTATCAGTCTGAACCCCACAATCCTGGTAATCATGACGATACATCCTCTCTTTTAACCAGGCTCAATAACCTGGAAAAACGCGTTGAGATGCTGGAGAATAAAATCCTGCTTTTAAAAAAAATAAACCTAAGGCAAAAACAATTATCTGATCTCTTTGTCCAGTTAATTGAGCATTTGACTGCTTATGGCAATCCAGTTCAACTGGCTGGATATAAGGAAAGTGACCGGATTGCCAGCCTGGAGCAAAAATTAGCTCACCAGGCACAAAAACAGGCCTTGCTTGAAAAGGAACTCAAAAAAATGGCTGAAAAGCTATCCTGTCTGGAAAAAAAATTACTAACTAACCAGGAATCGCCTTCACAAACTACTCAAAAAGAAATTCCTTATACATCCTTAATAGTTGATGCCAGAGGACTGAACTTTCGCCCCTGTCTTAAGCCGAAACTGTTTTCAGGTGGAAGGTTATTATATCCTGGTAAGTACATTGACTTTAACCAGGCTGTGCGCAAAGGTTATGTTCGCTATTTTCGCCACCTTTCACAGGCTCAAAGGAGTACCCGCGCAGGCAGCCTACCTTACACTATCAAAGCTGCCAGGGTTTATCATAACAGAAGAGGATCATTACTCCTGAGTTCTTCTGATGCTCAATATCTAAAAAAAATTTTAAATGCTGAGAACAATTTCTTAAAAGAGTGCAAGGTAATTATTGTATTTTAGACAAACACCAACACCAACACACACTCAAAAAGGAATTAAAAATGCGCATTCATTCCCTTGAACATGTTCCTTTTGAAAACCTGGCCTTTATTGCACAGTGGGCCGAAGATAATGGCCATAAGGTGACAACAACTCATCTTTATGAAAACACTGTGCTGCCAGGTCTGGATGACTTTGATCTTTTAGTGGTCATGGGCGGGCCAATGAACATCTATGAAGAGGATAAGTACCCCTGGCTTGCTCTGGAAAAAGAATTCATCCTCCAGGCCATCAGGTCCGGCAAAAAAATTCTTGGCATCTGCCTTGGCGCCCAGCTTATCGCTGATGTGCTTGGAGGCAAAGTCAAAAAAAATAAAGACAGAGAGATCGGCTGGTTCCCGGTAGAGCTCACATCAGAGGCAAAAACTTCAGCCCTTTTCCAGGACTTTCCACAAAATTTCTTTGCCTTTCACTGGCATGGTGACACCTTTGACATTCCCCCGGGCGCAATCCACATTGCCAGAAGTAAGGCATGCTTAAATCAGGGCTTTGTCTATGCGGACAAAGTTGTGGGCCTTCAATTTCACCTGGAAACAACACCAGAGGGCATGGAAAAGCTCATTCAAAATTGCGCAGATGAAATCATACCCGGCCCTTATGTGCACACAGCGGATCAAATGCGAAGCCATGCGTTCAGAACAGATAAATCCAATTCTCTAATGGCGTCTTTGCTACAGCGCTTACACGGCTTATAATTCATAAATAACTCAACTTTCGGAGTTCCGAAAATTGAGAAATCCGAAATTCGAATATCGAAATCCGAAACCACAGCACCAACCGAACTCTTAAGCATGGCATGGCAAATTTCAAATCTTCGTGCAAACAAGACCTTTGTTAGGTGCTCGGTTG
>CAJXJU010000142.1 GCA_913055195.1 uncultured Desulfohalobiaceae bacterium
CTCGTTCGCCTGTCCCCGCACGGAAAAATTTACTTTTTGCAGGCGACTCAGAAAATTATTTCTCCATAAATTTCAGGATAATCTTTCTCATATCATCCCATTTGAAAGGTTTTGTCAGATATTCATTAAAGCCACATTGCTTGGCTTTTTCAATACTGCTTTTATAGGCATCAGCGCTTAAGGCAATTACAGGCACTTTATATCCCAGACGTCTAATCTCCTTTACTGTTGCATAACCATCCATCTCTGGCATTTTTATATCAAGAAGCACCAGATCGTATTGCTTTTGCTGTAACAAAGAAATTCCTTCTTTACCTGAAAGGGCAATATCAACTGAAGCGCCCTGAACAATCTTTTCTATGCTCAATTTTGCTACCTGACAATTGGTTTTTATATCATCTATGACCAAAATATTAACTTTATGTATTTTCTGATCCTTATGTTCTGTCCTTATCTGTTCACGATCTTTTGATAATTTCTTCCGTATTTGAGCAAAATCAAAAGGAACTGTCACTATATCATCGAAAAATGAACCATTTCCCAACCTCTTTCGCCATAAATCATAAACTAAAATTTTATACAATGACAGATGTGTATCACGATTGATATCCAGTTTTGCCTCCAGAATATCAAAGTCAATTTTTTCAGCTAAAAAAGAATAAAATATAAATAGATAAATAAGATTGTCTGATGTCTTACTCTGGTTTAACAGAAAACTTTTTAAGCGCTCAAGATTATCAAAAAGATGTACTTCAGCACCATTGCTCTGCAAAAAGATTTTCAGGGTATTTAAACAGGGATTATTTCCTGACAAAATTGCAACTTTACAACCTTTCAATTCTTGATAAAGGATCTTTTTACCCAGTGGCAATGATAATTTCACATAAAATGTAGTACCTTCTCCTGGCCTGGACCTGAACCAGATGTCCCCATTCATTTTTCTGGCAAATTCTCTTGCGATATATAAGCCAAGGCCAGTTCCTTTGGCACTGGTTCTTACCTGGCGGAAAGGTTGAAATATTTCTTTTTGTTTGTCCTGTGGAATGCCAGTTCCTGTATCTGTAATACTAAAGTATATTTCGGCCTGTCTGGCTTTTTCATTGGGCTGAAAACGCATGGTTAAATAGACAAGTCCTCGTTCTGTAAATTTAAACGCATTGGAAAGCAAATTGGATAAAATCTGTTTAATACGTTCATGATCGCCTCTTACTGTAAATGGACAATAATCAAGTTCCCACTTTAAATCCACATCTTCGTTAACATAACTTTTAAATAGCTTTAATACATCTGAAACTTGCTTAAAGAAATCAAATTCCTCATCATTAATGTCCATTTGACCTGCTCGTAACTTTGATGCATCAAGAATATCACTGATAAGTCGTAGAAGCACATCACTATTTTTCAGAGCGACTTTGACCATTTCTTTATATCTGACAGGCAATCTCTCATCAGCATTCATGAGTTCAAGATAGCCAAGGATAGCATTTAAAGGGGTCCGAATTTCATGTGAAATGGTTGATAGAAAATGTTGCTGTATTTCCAGAGCATTATTTAAATCATCAATAATTGAATTTAAAAAGTAATATATATTATTTTGAAAATTGAGCAAAGTATTGTAATGGACAAATTTATAAATCGTCAATCCTTCAATGCTTTTAGTAATAAAACGCATCAAGATTTTTGTTCTGGCCTGTCGTAAAATATCAGATTCATTTTGCACCAGAAATTCTACCATATAGATAATAAAATATGACAAAACTGTCATAAAGCCTCGAAAATGCTCTCCCGTCTTGATATAACGAAAATGATGAAAAGCGAAACGTAAAAAATAATCATCATCCTGGGTAAAAACAGCCTCTGCAACTTTAAGAAAAATTTCTTCTGCTCTCTCTTTAGTAATGCCATATTCCTGAAAAAAAATCACTTTTGGGGCAGCAGCGTCAACTATTTTTTTGATTACTTTACGTAGCTCTTTCTGCCTGGAGTGATAAATTGTAAGCAGCAAATCCTTTTCTTCTTTTGTAAGCTCAAGGCTATTCATCTCTTGCTCCTTTCACACCAATTGTGACAGCTACCAGTGTCATGTTATGACAGATTGTGTCTGTTGAATCTGGATACGGCGCAATTTCTCCGCAGGTAAAAAATCCTGCCAATGGATGAGAATAGTGTCTGCTCATTTCATAATATTCAAATACGGCCATCTGTCGTAAATAATTTTTTCTGGCAATACAGGAAAATACCAGTGTAAACAGCGGATTGCGTATCCTTGTAGTATTTTTGTCAAACTGTTCAGCCAGCGCTTCTATCATATTGACAGGTGGCAGACCAAAGGTAAATTTTTCCATTTTTACCTGATTGGCCAGTAATATTGTCCGGGTTTCATTATCATAATTCAGGGCCGCTGCCAGAGGGATATAGCCATTTTTTTCTCTTTCCACCAGCATAATAGGCAGATGGAGATCGTTTATCATTTTTTGCAATTGCTGAACATCTCCAATATATCTTTGATAGACAGTCAGGGCTGGCTCATCGTCAATTTCAATCAAATCATGGCCATTGGTTTTAGTAATAAAGAAATAGCGTTTAATTGGTTGCCAGCCATGAAAGACAAAATGTTCGAGTTCTAGCTGCTGACTATCCAGAACCATTAAACCAAGAGTATTATATTTTATTTTGCCATCCAGTATCACAAAAGGTTGTTGACTTTCCTGATCAGAACTCGCAACTCCACCGTAACAGGCAGGCAGATGAGCCAGAGCAGTATAAAAATTTTTAACAGCCATAAAATCTGATCGGTTAACGGCAAAAAATGAGAGATAAAATTGACCGGGAAAGATATTCTGAATGGATGATAATTCTTTTAAAAAAGATTCTTTATCCACTGAAAGGTCCAGCGCCTTGATTTGAAAGCTTTTTTCAGGCAGGTTTATGCCCAGCAAAACAGTTGCATTTTCAACAACCAGGGGAAATTGAGGCATTATTTGCGCTGCGCCTGAGCAACCTATTATTCTTGCCTCTGGATAAAAATTTTTAATGATTTTGCAAAGTTTTTCAACATCCAGGTCGGTTCGGGCAAAAATTATGATTACATCTGGCTTAAAAGGAAAACCGTTGAATTCCTCTGGATATTTCAAAATTATCTGTTGTGCTAACATAATATTTGTCCTCAGAAGGTATCAAGCTCAGTTACCAGAGTACTGGCTGCTGTTACAACTGTTTCTTTATCCGCATTATCCATAATAAGATTCTGGATGTTTTTGAATTTTGCACCCAGATCATCCAGCCCCATATTGACCAGTACTCCTTTGATGGTATGGGCCAGGGTGGCCAGTTCTTCCAGATCGTTTTGTTCGCTTTCAATCCATTGCTTAAATTTATCCAGATTTTCTTGAAGGTCCAGCACTGCCTGTTCCTGCAAAGCTGATACGGTTTCTTCGTCAAAACCCAGAGAACCAAAATATTCCTCTGCCTTTGATTTTACAAAATTATAGAAATTGGATTGCATCTATATCCTCCTGGATTATTAATTTGCAAATTTCGATCTGTTACGGGCAATTCTGTCGAGAACCTCAGTCAATTTATCAGTTTCAAGCGGTTTTTTCAAAAAACCATCAGCTCCAGCCTCCTGTGACTTATCCTGAGTTTCTTTATACACATCTGCCGTAAGCATGTAAATTGGAATTTTTACTCCTTTTTGACGCAGAATTCTGGTTGCCTCCAGGCCATCCATAGTGGGCATCTTCAGATCCATCAATATTAAATCATACTGGTTTTTCAAGGCCATTTCTACTGCTTGCTTTCCATTTTCAGCTACATCCACACTGGTAATTGAAAATAGTTTGGCTAACAGGGCCTTAAGCAAAATTTGATTTGTCTTTATATCTTCAGCAATTAAGATTTTTAAATGATTATAATTTGCTTGATTATCAGGCACTGCGGGAGATCTGGAGGTGCCTTCAGACTTCCGGGCCTTTGGAGAACCTTTCTTTAAAAGAAATTGAATATAAAAAGTTGTGCCTTTTCCTTCATTGCTCTCAAACCAGATGTCACCTCCCATTAAGCTGGCCAGCTTGCGAGAAATATAAAGGCCCAGACCAGTACCACCTGTTTTTTTGTGCAATTCAGTGCGTACCTGCATAAAAGGAGTAAAAAGTATGTTTTGTTTATCTTCAGGAATACCAATGCCACTATCTTTGACGTAGAATAGCATGGTTATTGTGCCATCCTGATGTTCTTCAACACTTTTTGCTCCAATTTCAACTGTACCTTGAAGAGTAAACTTATAAGCATTGGAAAGAATATTATAAAATATCTGTTTTATACGCTTCTTGTCTCCTATTAAAGTATATTGTAAATCTGGTAATGCAACCTTTAATTTAACATTTTTATGCAATTTAGATGATAATGATACAATTACCTCATTAATTGCTTCATTAAAATCAAATTCTTCCTCATCTATTTTTAATTCACCCGCCTGAATTTTTGATGTATCAAGTATATCATTTATTAATAGTAACAATTGCCTGGCACTAATCATAGAATTATTTACAAACTTCTTTTGTTCATCATTCAATTGTGTGGTAGATAAAAGTTTAAGAAAACCAAGTATGCCATTTAATGGCGTTCTTATTTCATGTGATACAGTTGCAAGAAAAATCTTTTGATTTTGTAAAGCATCATTTAATTGTGCATTTATTTGAAAAATTAAACGGGATATATGTTGCATATAGTATAGAACTGCAACAATAGTTAATATTATGAATATCAAGATTATCAGTATGAAATAGACGCTGATACGCTGTGGTATAAATTTAAAATGGTTAATTTGATTAGCTAAATTTTTCATATCAGGTTTTAAATCATATACGACTGCATATTTTAAATGAAAAGGCTGATAAAATTTTACTACTATAAAATATTGACCAATTTGTTGTTGTATATTCCTGGTTGCATCTGAAATTAAATGTAAAATTTTCTTTCTTATATTAGGTTCA
>CAJXJU010000143.1 GCA_913055195.1 uncultured Desulfohalobiaceae bacterium
TCCGATCTAGATGATTTTCTAGCGATTTAAGCCAATGCGGATCGTTTCCTGAAAACTAAATACATTGACAATTCGACTCTGTAACCAAGTGAAAATATTAAACATTTTTTTAACTCAGAAAGTTGAGTTTAAAGATAACTACTTTATTTTTGCCCTGTTGCTTTGCCTGATAAAGAGCTTTATCTGCTTGATGAATAGCATTGTCTAGTGAAGAACATTTTGTAGGATCGAAAAATGTCAGGCCAATACTGACTGTTATTTTGACCTCAGGGTGTTCTTTAAAGCTGATTTGCTCTATGTTGTGTCTTATCCTTTCCGCAATGATCGGAGCATCTCTGGTCGTTAATCTATACAAGATGATTAAAAATTCTTCTCCACCATATCTTATTGCATCGTCATAAGGACGGATGCTGACAAGAATTTTTTGTCCAACTTTGCGTAATACAGAATCACCAAATTGATGTCCATAAGTATCGTTAATTTGTTTAAAATTATCTAAATCTACCATAAGGATTGCTATGCCAGAATGGATTTTTCGTTCCAGATTGAATTTTATTGATGTCAGGTGATGTCGATTCATGAGCCGGGTAAGGGGATCTATTTTGATGAGTTCTGTTATCTGGGAGATAGCATTAAGATTAGAGATTATATCGCTGGAGGATATAATGCCTGTCAGACAGCCCGTTGTCTCGTCAACAACAGGGATATGTTTGATTTTAGTTTCATTAAATATTGTTATGAGATCAAACAGGGTTTGATTTTCTTTAAGAGTAATTAAATGTCTGGCAATATGGTTGCATTGTTCAATAGAATTGTTAAGCGATGAAGTAGATATGGCACGAAGTATATCGGTTTTGGTGATAATATTAACTGGTTTGTTGTTTTTATCAATTACGACAAGACACCCAATTTTATGAGATGCCATGATGCTGGCACATTTCTTAAGAGTGGCAGAAGGAGGCACAGTGATAACATTTTTTTGCATGTGTTCTTTGATTGTATCTTTCATCTGATATATGCCTCTAAAAAAAGGGCTTACGAAAAAATCGTAAGCCCTTGATTTCGATTGGGGTGAGTGACAGGACTTGAACCTGCGACCACCTGGGCCACAACCAGGGGCTCTACCACCTGAGCTACACTCACCACAAGAGAAACTGTTTTTTAAACAAGTTAAGCTGTTTGGTCAAGAAAAAAATTCTCCTGGCGCAGGGTCATTTCATCCAGCTTTTAAAGCACAACAATGGCTTAAAATTTCATCCTTCCTCCTTTCTACTTCATCTTTACTTTAATGCCTTTTCAATCCTCTCCATAGCCTTTTCCACATTCTCATGGCTGTTAAAGGCGCTGATGCGGATAAACCCCTGGCCACATTTGCCAAAACCAGCACCAGGAGTACAAACAACACCGGCTTTATTTAAAAGCAGGTCAAAAAATTCCCAGGAGTCCATCTGACCGTCAATCCAGATATATGGCGAGTTTTCTCCTCCCACACAGGAAAAGCCCAGGTTTTGCATCTGGGTGCGAATCATTCTGGCATTTTTCAGGTAATAATCAATATTTGCCTTAACCTGCTCCTGCCCCTCAGGGCTATACACTGCTTCGGCTGCTTTCTGGACAGGATAAGAAACACCGTTAAATTTGGTGGTATGACGACGGTTCCACAGTCCATGCACGTTATGTTTTTTCCCTTTCTGATCAAAAGCCACACACTCTTTTGGGACTACAGTGTAGGCGCAGCGGGTTCCGGTAAAACCGGCGGTCTTGGAGAAGCTGCGAAACTCTATGGCTACCTCTCTGGCTCCATCTATTTCATAGATGGAATGAGGTAGATTGTCGTCCCGAATAAAGGCCTCGTAAGCAGCATCAAAGAGAATAAGGGCCTTATGTTCATGGGCATAATCAACCCATTTTTTTAATTCTTCTTTAGTGATGGTCGCTCCGGTGGGATTGTTGGGGAAACAAAGATAAATAAGGTCCACAGGTGTTTGGGGTAGATCCGGGATAAAATTATTTTCCCTGGTTGATTCAAGGTAAACAAGTCCTTCATAGCGGCCATTTGAAAATTTTCCTGTTCGACCGGCCATGACGTTGGTGTCAACATAAACGGGATACACAGGGTCTGGTACTGCGATTGAGATGTCCTGAGCAAAGAGTTCCTGGAAATTGCCAGTATCGCATTTAGCGCCGTCACTGATGAAAATTTCATCAGGTTCAATTTGCGCCCCTCTTGCCTTAAAATCAAATTCAGCAATTTTTTCTCGTAAAAAAGCATAGCCCTGCTCAGGGCCGTAACCACGAAAGGTTTCACTTTTACCCATTTCATCCACTGCCCTGTGCATGGCATCCAGACAAGCTTTGGGCAGGGGGAGGGTTACGTCTCCTATGCCCAGTTTGATGATTTCCATGTCCGGGTGTTTTTCCTGAAAAGAAGCTACCCGACGAGCAATATCAGCAAAGAGATAAGAAGATTTTAGCTTTAGATAATGTTCATTGATGAAAATCATGGTTACTCCTGCTGTTTTTTTAAATAATTGGTTAAAATATTAAAGATACATTTGACTGCCACAGACTCAGAAACAACATTGTAAGGTTGAGGCGCGAGTTCACAAATATCCATCCCTACGAGTTTTGGACCTGGCCAGAATTTAAACCAGAATTCATTCAGCCAATTGTAATCTATTCCCCCCGGCTCCGGGGTACCTGTGCCGGGCATAATGGCTGGGTCCAGGCCATCGACATCAAAGCTGATGTAAACCGGGCTATGACCTATAAATTCGCGGCAAAGTCGGGCTGTATGCAGCGGATCAGGCAGTTCCCATGCAAAAAATGTGAGTAAATCATGGCCGTTGTGCTCTTTTATATACTCAGCTTCTTCCTGACATAAACTGCGGATGCCAATCTGGACTATTCTGAGTCCCAGGTCCCTTGCTCTGGCCATGATACAGGCATGAGAAAACCTGCTTCCTTCATATTCCTGTCGCAGGTCAGCATGGGCGTCAATTTGCAGGATTACGAGATCCTGAAAGGCTCTGGCATAAAACTTAAACAGGGGAAAAGAAATGGAATGTTCCCCTCCTAAAGTGAGCAAAAAGTCTTTTTTGGGGTCAAAGCGACTTAAGAAGTTTTCCATATCCTGGTATAAATACTCAGGCCCGGCTACATTGGTTCGCTGAAAAGGAAGAGTAATAAAGTGGCATAAGTCTTCTATATCCACATCCAGCCTGGCGTCATAGGTTTCAATTTGATAGCTGGCCTTTAAGATGGCCTCAGGACCGTCTTTGGTTCCATAGCCAAAGCTGACAGTGCCTTGATATGGCACAGGCCAGACATAAATTAGCGGCAGCGCCTGGCCTTGCTTCTCATCCGGGTCAAGATCGAAGAAGTGTATGTACATTTTTTACGGAATAAACACTACTGCAGAAATGGTTGTTGTCCAGAGTCCTGCCACGCCTGTTGTGACGCATGGTGCGGAAGCAGAATCAATGATTTTACCGCTCATAAGATAGATTTCCCTTCGTTCGTCATAATCTTTTTCCGGATCAAATTCGATACCCAATGTAGTAGCCAGCATGGTAGAAGCCAGGTCTTCGGCAAAATCTCCTATTTCTTCTTCATCAGCACCAAACGCGGTATGTTCTGAAATATATCCGTAGTGGCTTTCGTCAGCAGGGAATGCCATACCCACGGCAGCGCCTACCAGCCTTCCCTTTTCATTGGTGGCGTTTCTGGCCATGACGCAAAAGGTAATCTGACCGGATGCCAGATGTTTCACTCCTTCTTCTACGGAGATTAATTTGCATTTAGGCGGAAAAATACTGGAAACATAGACAAGATTTTGTTTCTCAATACCTGCATCGCGCAGAGCCAATTCAAATGACTGTAATTTATTTTTGTGTCGTCCGATTCCTGTGGTGAAAAATGCTTTAGTCGGCACAAAGGTGTTGGGAAACATTAATTTTTTCCTCCTTATAATGGCTTTTTTCTTTTTAAGATAGGTTGTTTAATGCCAATTTTTTTTAATTTGTTTTTAAATTTTTCCACCTGCTTTGGTGTCCCTTGAAAGTGAACAAAGACTCTGAACCAGGTTCGATTTCCGGTAAAAGTTTGAGTGACAGAAGACATAATTCCTTGTGTGGTCAATGTTTTTTGCATTTTGTTGGCCTGATTTAGGGTCTTAAAGGCAGCAACCTGATATGTATATGAATAGATATTCTGTTTCGCATTTGCTGAATCTGTTTTAGTGTGTTTGCTTCGGGCTCTGGGTTTGTTTTTTGTTTTTATTCTGGTCAGTGTATCTTTTTTTAGTTTGGTTTTGGGTTGATCTTTCAGTTTTTCATAAAACTCTAATTGTTCAGGTTTTAAGATTTCTTGCTTAATTGTGCTGGGAGATGGCCCAGTTTTGTTAGAACGGACTTCGGTTTCCGGCATGATCCTGGCGATTTGCGGGACTACATCTTCAGGTTTGTAGCCACGACCAATATAAACGCCAAGGATGAAGGCCCATACCATGCCCAGCATTATAAATATTCCCAGGTAGATAAGACCCGATAGACCAAGTTCCAGTTTGAACTTGCTGTTAACTGTCTTTTTTTTTCTGGATATACTTTTTTTAGATGTACTTTTATTGCCCATCAAGCCCCTCGCTTAAATGAGTAAATTCTAAATCCGAATTTCGAAATCCGAAACAAATCCGAATTTTCTAATGTTCAAATGACAAAATTTTTTTGTTTTCAGCAAAATAGATGCACTTTAGTCTATATAGCTTTTTTGCCCCCAAAACTACTTGTTGATACTTTTTTGTTTAGAATTTTGGTCATTTGGTAGTTTGATATTGTTTCGAATTTCGAGTTTCGATCTTCGATATTTTCAATAACTCAACTTTCGGAGTTAAAAAAATATGCAATTTTTTCAGCAAATTATAAAATAAAATTGAGAAAAAACTCCATTTTCAGGAAACGATCTAAACAACTATTAATCGCCAA
>CAJXJU010000144.1 GCA_913055195.1 uncultured Desulfohalobiaceae bacterium
GGACGGACAATATGGTTGATTAAGAGAAAAATTAACATTCCGTTTAGGTGCTCGGTTCGGATTTCGAAATTCTCAACTTTCGGGACTCCGAAAGTTGAGTTACATTATTTATGTCCCGATGGCTAGAGACTCAAATAAACAATAATTCCGGGCAGTTAAAATTTGCTGGACAAAATCCACTTTAAGATTTAAATTCAATACTTTTCAAAAAAGCTGCTTATGAAAATAATAAGAGACGTACACAAACTCCAGCAGGTCTGTCTTGATCTGCGTAGTCAGGGTCTAAAGATTGCTCTCGTGCCCACCATGGGCTGTTTTCATGAAGGTCATTTAAGCCTGATGCGTTGGGCCAGACAAAATTGTGACCAGCTTATTGTTTCCTTGTTTGTCAATCCCACCCAGTTTGCACCACATGAAGACCTTGCAGCCTATCCGCGCGATCTGGAGCGGGATAAAGACCTGGCTCAAAAAGAAGGGGTTGACATCTTATTTACTCCCGGGACCGAAGACCTGTATTTACCAGGCCACTCAACCTGGGTCGAAGTCCCGGACCTTGCCCGAAATCTGTGCGGTGCAAGTCGGCCTACCCATTTCCGGGGGGTAGCCACTATTGTCTGCAAACTGTTTAATCTGACCCTGCCCCATGTGGCTGTTTTTGGGCAAAAAGATTGGCAGCAATTGACAATTATCAAACGCATGGTCAGAGATTTGAATCTGCCCATAGATGTGGTGGGCAGGCCTATAGTGCGCGAGCCAGACGGGCTGGCCATGAGTTCCAGAAACACTTATTTGTCCCTGACTGAGCGAAAACAGGCCTGTTTTATCTACAAAGGCTTGTTAATGGCCCAAACTATGGTTAAAGATACTCATGAGCAGGCTGAAACAATCAAGCGGGCACTAAAAGAATTTTACCAAAAAAACATTCCCGCTGGCAGAATCGACTATATTGAACTGGTCCATCCAGAGCAGTTGACCCCGGTGTCATTAATAGATCAACCTACTCTCCTGGCCGTGGCTATCTTTTTGGGCAAGGCCAGGCTGATAGACAATATATTGTTAAGGGGTAAGGGTTAAGGGGTAAGGGGTAAGATAAAGAAATTGACTTAACGTCCTTCGCCCTTAGCCTTTAACCCTTTAAAAGGAGAAATAAAATGGCTTTAAGAACCTTTTTACAATCTAAAATTCACGGCGCAACTTTGACCGGGGCGAATGTTGAATATGAAGGAAGCATAGCTATCTGTCCCGAACTTCTGGAAGCTTCTGGCATTTTGCCTTTTGAACAAGTTGATGTGTATAATATTGATAATGGAGAAAGACTGACTACTTATGTAATTAGAGGAGAAAGAGGCGAAATCTGTTTAAATGGTGCTGCCGCGCACAAAGGCAAACCTGGCCAGAGGGTTATTATAGCATCTTATATCCATCTGTCATCCTCTGAAATACAAACGCACACGCCAAAACTTGTCTTTGTGGACAAAAACAACACCATAATGAGGGTTGATCGTGGCCAAAAAGAATAATATTTTGATTCAAATCAAGGATTGTCTTAAAACCAATCTTCTGGCTGGACTGCTTTTTCTCACACCAGTAGCTGCAACCTTTTATTTCTTAAAGTTTCTCATCACCTGGATTGATAAAATAACCCAGATTATCCCTCCTCAGTACAGACCGGAAAATCTCCTGCCGTTTCCCGTCCCCGGGACAGGAATTATTATTTTGTTTTGCATCCTGTTTTTTACAGGTTTTTTAGTCCGCAACTATATTGGCCTCAAACTGGTATCCGTCTGGGAAAACATCATCTCCAGAATACCTTTAATCAATAAAATCTATGTCTCTATTAAACAGTTGCTTGAAACAATTATTAGTGGTACAGGTAAGGATTTTAAAAGGGTTGTCCTGGTAGAGTTTCCACGCACAGGGATTTATTCTCTGGCCTATGTAACAGGAGTTGCTGTTGGCGAGCTGCAAAAAAAGACCAATAAGAAAGTAATCAATGTTTATGTGCCAACAACTCCCAACCCCACATCAGGATATTACCTTGTGGTTCCAGAGGATGAGGTCATTCCTCTAGAAATGAGTGTAGAGGACTCCTTTAAACTCCTCATTTCTGGCGGTATAATCAATCCTGAATCAACTGGCCCAAACGACGCAAAGAAAGGAGGCAATAAATGATCATTGCAAGCAAACGTTATTTATTTACTTCAGAGTCAGTAACCGAAGGTCATCCAGACAAAGTGGCTGATCAAATTTCTGATGCTGTTCTGGACACGATTTTAGAACAGGATCCAAATGCACGGGTAGCCTGTGAAACCCTGGTTACAACTGGCCTGGCCTTTATTGCAGGTGAAATCTCTACCTCTGCCTATGCTGACTTTCCCCAGATCGTAAGAGAAACAGTCAAAGAAATTGGTTATAACAGCTCTGACGTGGGGTTTGATTATGAAACATGCGCTGTTATCTCTTCCATTGACAGACAATCACCAGATATTGCAGCTGGTGTTGATCGTCAAAAACCAGAAGAACAGGGCGCAGGGGACCAGGGCATGATGTTTGGCTTTGCGGTCAATGAAACCAGGACTTTAATGCCTGCGCCAATTTATTACGCCCATAAATTATCCAGACGGCTGGCTTATGTTCGCAAAAACAATATTCTGGACTTTTTAAGACCTGATGGCAAAACAGAAGTCTCTGTGGAATACATTGACGGCAAACCAGCACGCTTTGACAATGTGGTCATTGCCTGTCAGCACAATGAAAATATTACTTACGATGACCTGGTAGATGCCATAAAAGAAGAAGTGATCTTCAAAGTACTGCCAGAAGACATGGTAGATGAAAACCTGCGTATTTTCATCAATACCACTGGCCGTTTTGTTCTGGGCGGGCCATTGGCTGACTGCGGCCTTACAGGACGCAAAATCATTCAGGATACCTATGGAGGCATGGGCAATCACGGTGGTGGGGCCTTTTCCGGTAAAGACCCATCCAAGGTTGACCGTTCAGCAGCTTACATGGCCAGATATGTAGCTAAAAACGTTGTTGCAGCAGGACTGGCTGAACGTTGTGAAGTCCAGATCGCTTATGCCATTGGCGTTGCAGAGCCTGTTTCTGTGCTGGTTACTTCCTTTGGCACAGGCCAGGTACCAGACGAAGTCCTGACCAGAGCAGTAAAAGAAGTTTTTGATCTTCGTCCCTATTATATTATCAAACGCCTCAACCTGCTCAGGCCCATCTACAAAAAAACAGCCTGCTATGGTCATTTTGGCAGGGAAGATGCGGATTTTACCTGGGAAAAAACAGATGCTGTGGATGATTTAAGAACAGCATGTAAAATTTAATAGTTTAATAAAAAAACCCCGCAGGTCGCGGGGTTTTTTATTAATAACGATAATGGTCCGGTTTGTATGGCCCATCAATGGGCACGCCAAGATAATCAGCCTGTTTCTGAGTTAAACGCTCAAGCTTTACACCAAGACGCTCCAGATGCAGCCTGGCCACTTCTTCATCCAATTTTTTAGGCAAAACCATCACCTTAGGCTCATATTTATTTTTAGCCAGATCAATCTGAGCTAACACCTGATTGGTAAAACTGTTACTCATGACAAAACTGGGATGCCCTGTAGCGCAACCTAAGTTCACAAGCCTCCCCTCAGCCAACACGATTATTGAACGTCCTGACTCCAGAATCCATTTATCCACCTGAGGTTTGATATTGATTCTCTTGCACTTTGGGTTATTTTCCAGGTAACTCATCTCGATTTCTGAATCAAAGTGACCAATGTTGCAAATAATGGCCTCATCTTTCATCCGCTCCATGTGCTCACCACGAATAACGTCACAACAGCCAGTAGCCGTTACAAATATATCTCCAATAGGAGCGGCTTCTTCCATTGTGGTCACTTCATAACCTTCCATAGCTGCCTGCAAAGCACAGATAGGATCAATTTCCGTAATCAAAACCCTGGCCCCGTAGCCACGCATGGATTGGGCGCAACCTTTGCCTACATCACCATAACCACAAACAACCACGACTTTACCTGCCAGCATTATATCAGTTGCCCGTTTGATTCCATCGGCCAGAGATTCCCGGCAGCCATAAATATTGTCAAACTTGGATTTGGTAACAGAATCATTAACGTTTATAGCCGGAAATAAAAGCTCGCCCTTTCTCTCCATCTGATACAGCCTGTGCACACCAGTGGTGGTCTCCTCGGAAACACCGCGAATATTCTTGGCTATGCGCGTCCATTTCTGCGGATCATTTTTATAACTCTCAGCCAGACGATCCATCAAAATCTGAAACTCTTTATTGTCATATTTCTTATCCAGAAGCGAAGGATCCTTTTCTACCTTTACCCCCTGATGCACAAACAGGGTGGCATCGCCACCATCGTCAACGATTAAGTCCGGGCCAGAACCATCCGGCCAGGTCAGGGCCTGCTCAGTACACCACCAATATTCTTCCAGTGTCTCGCCTTTCCAGGCAAATACCCTGGCATAGCCCTGTTTTACCACTGCTGCTGCTGCATGATCCTGAGTGGAAAAGATATTACAGGAGGCCCAGCGGATATCAGCGCCCAATTTATAGAGGGTCTGAATAAGCATGGCCGTCTGGATAGTCATATGCAAACTACCCATAATCTTTAAGCCCTTTAAAGGCTTTTCTTCTCCATACTTTTCCTGCAGGGCCATAAGACCTGGCATTTCGTTCTCTGAAAGGGCCATTTCTTTCAGGCCCAATTCCGCCAGGCCAATGTCTGCAATCTTATAATCCAGACCTGGATCTAATTTTAAAACCATTATTTCCTCCTTTTTTATATTTCACACTCATTGACATAGGCAAGTTTCTAATTTAACGGCACAGGTAAATCAAGCATTAAGATCATTTTTTCGAAGCAATTTATTTTATCTTCGTCCATAAGGCCAATAACTCAACTTTCGGAGTTCCGAAAGTTGAGAAATTCGAAATTCGAATATCGA
>CAJXJU010000145.1 GCA_913055195.1 uncultured Desulfohalobiaceae bacterium
TGCCAAAAAGGCCAATAAAAGGTGCTGCACTACCACATGTAGCCAGAAAAGAAAGCGAACCGGATAAATTTTTTAGTTGTAAACTCACACCCTGTTTTAATGCCCTGCGTACATTGTCTTCAGCTACCCTGAACTTAACATTGGGAGCTAGATTTGCCTGTTCAAGTTTTTGTATTTCCAGAACTCCCCTGTAACCTATGGTATAAAGAGGAGAACCAGAGTTATCTTTGAGCAATTTCATGCCTGTCACCAGATCAGAAGCCGTCTCAAAAAGACGCAGATGAGATTTAACCTGTGACTTGAAACGACTAAATACGATTAACTTGAAGAATATTATGCTCCAGGTAGTAAATGACATAAACAGCAAAATGGCCATAACAATTTTAACCATCAGTGTGGCATTGTTAATCATGACCCAAAAGCCAGTTTGAGGTAAAAAATCCATTGTATATCCTCCCGTTAACGTGTGGGTGTGAGTTTACGCATTATCTCCTGACTGTTTTGTTCGGCTATAAGATAATCACTTTCATCCATGCCCGCGCCAAAGGCAATTTTCTTACGCATATCCAGACTAACCAGGTCCCCTGGTGCATGTGCGTCATTATTTATCACGAGTCTCGCGCCAAACTTCCTGGCCAGAGAATACACATGACCATTGGTCAAACTGTGACCTTTGCGCGTGGTGATTTCCAGGGCCACGCCATGTTTGACAGCCAGCTTAACTTCTTCAGGCGTGATAAGACCCGGATGGGCTAAAATATCTGCTCCTGCCTCTATTGCTGCCAGATTGGTACCTCTGGCCACAGGTTCAACTATGGTCTCGCCATGAACCACAACGATCTGAGCGCCTTTTTCTCTGGCAGCGTTTACAAGTTCTGGAATAAGGCTGGGTGGAACATGAGTAAGCTCAACACCAGCCAGAAGCTCGATATCCGCGTAAACTGAATATTTTCGGGCAAGCCTTAACACATTTTCAAGAATCAGTTCCAGGTTGGAATGGTCAGCATGATCAGTAAATGCAATCCCCCTGTATCCAGCCACCCTAGCCCGACGCGCAAGCTCTGCCGGAATAAGCTCCCCATCACTGAAAGTTGTATGCGTATGTAAATCAATCATTAGTTTGGCACCTCTTTTCTTACAAGTAACTTTGTTTTTTCTAAACAAAAAAACAGCTTGACACAAGTCTGTCCTGCTGTCTATACCGCCTGACATATGTCGAGCGGGATACACTAACAATATTAACCAAAATCAGGAGAGGTAAAAATGAAAAGAAAAAAATTTTGGGCAAAGTTTTTATTGTTACTAAGTTTAATTGTTTTCAGCGTAGGTTCAGCCTGGGCCGAGCCACAGGGCAAACTTATTATTTTTCATGCTGGCAGTCTAAGCGTTCCCTTTGCCAGAATAGAAAAAAACTTTGAGGCCAGATATCCCAGAGTTGACGTGCTGCGTGAAAGCGGCGGAAGCACTAAAATGGCACGTTTGATTGCAGAAGTAGGCAAACCCGCTGACATCATGGCCTCTGCTGACTATAAAGTCATTGACAATTTGCTTATTCCTGACCATGCTGACTGGAATATCCGCTTTGCCTCCAACCAGCTTGTGCTCTGTTACACACCAAATAGCCGCTATGCAAATGAAATCAATGAAAATAATTGGTATGAAATCCTGTGCAGAAAAGGCGTGGTCTGGGGACATTCCGATCCCAACCTTGATCCCTGCGGTTACAGGAGCCTGATGGCCATGCAACTGGCTGAAAAGTTTTACAATAAACCTGGCCTATACAAGCGTCTTTTAGCCAACCGGCCCATGAAAAATGTACGTCCTAAATCAGTTGAACTCATATCTCTGCTCAATACTGGCAATATGGATTATGCCTGGGAATATCTTTCAGTTGCAGTCCAGCACAACCTCAAATATATTAAACTGGATGATCACATCAACCTGGGCAATTACAAATATGATAATTTTTACAAACAAGCTGAAGTAAAGGTTACAGGCAAGAAGCCTGGCACATGGAGAATTAAGAAAGGCAAATCCTGCACCTATGGCATTACCATGATCAAACATGCGGCCAATCCAGAAGCTGCCAGAGCTTTTCTGGCCTACCTCCTTGATCCCAATGGCGGTTTAAAAATCCTCAAAGAAATGGGACAGCCGCCCTTTATTCCCTGTCGAGTTCCAAGCAAGGAGATGTTGCAAAAATTACCTGAAGAACTGCAAAAATATGTTGAGGTAAGAGATTAAAGTAAATGAATAGTGTGTTTTCAGGCAGAAAAAAGGACACCTTTTTTCTTCTTCTGTTCCTGTTCTCCATTCCTCTTATTTTACTCATAATCCTTCCTCTGGGAAAGATGGTCACAGGGCCGGATCTTGTTGATCTGGCCCGGACCATCAAAGACCCCCAGGTAATCAGCGCGCTTTTCAGGAGCATATACACATCTTTAGCAGCCGTGTTAATCTCTTTTGTGTTTGGCACCCCTCTGGCCTACCTCCTGGCCAGAAAAAGTTTCAAAGGAAAAAAAATTATCGAAGGCATAATTGATTTGCCCATCATGATCCCGCACCCGGTCATTGGCATTGCCATTCTTGGCCTGGCAGCCAGAAACACTATCATCGGTCAATTTTTGCAAACAATGGGCATTCAGATAATGGGCACGCATACAGGGATCATTGCGGTGCTCACCTTTGTGGGCTTGCCTTTTTATATCAACACTGCCAAGGCCGGTTTTGAAGCAGTTCCTCTCCGTCTGGAACATGTATCACGAAGTCTTGGCGCCAGACCGTGGCAGACTTTCTACCGCGTAACCCTACCCTTAGCCTGGAGAAATATGGTTTTAGGCATGATCATGTGCCTGGCCAGGGCTATTAGTGAATTTGGCGCTGTGGTCATTGTTGCCTACCATCCCATGACCGCGCCAGTTCTTATTTATGAACGATTTACAGCCTACGGGCTTAAATATTCTCAACCAGTGGCTGTATGGCTGATTTTTGTATCTTTATTTTTGTTTGTGCTCATGCGATTTTTTGCACGGGAAAAAACCAGTTGAACCTGCCAGTTAAGATAAATTAACATGCTAAAAGTTAGCAATTTTCATCTCAATCTTCCTGAGTTTAGCCTTAAAAATATTAATCTCGAAATAAAAAAGGGAGAGTTTTTTGCCCTGATTGGACCGACAGGTTCGGGAAAGTCCCTTCTTCTGGAAGCGATAATGGGCATTATCCCGTCAAACAGCGACAAAAACAGGGGCAAAATTTATTTACATGACCGGGATATTACATCTTTGCCCCCGGAGGCACGCGGCCTTGGCATTGTGTATCAAGACTCTGCCCTTTTCCCGCATCTAACTGCCTTGCAAAATATTACTTTCGGCCTGAAATATCATAAAGTAAATATGGATAAGGCCAGAAAACAACTGGACTTTCTGGTTCAAAAACTTGGTATAGGCCATCTGTTAGACCGCTATCCCCCAACACTTAGCGGAGGAGAAAAACAACGCGTGGCCCTGGCCCGTGTTTTAATCTTAAATCCACAGGCTATCTTGCTGGATGAGCCGCTGTCAGCTTTAGACCCTGCTTTTCAGGAAGAGATAAGAGAACTTCTCAAATCCCTGCACCAGGAACTTAAGATAACATTTGTCATGGTTTCCCATAATTTTCCTGAAGTGCTTTATCTTGCAGGTTCCGGGGCCATTATCCATCAAGGCAAAATCGTCCAGCAGGGCAAGATCCAGCATATTTTTCACCATCCCAATTCCTGCTTTGTGGCCAATTTTGTAGGTATAAAAAATGTATTTCCCGCCCGCATAAATGCGAACAAAGCCTTTACAAATGGAGTGGAAATCAAATTAAGCCCTGAATCAGGCCGCCAGAACCATAATTACCTTTCCATCCGGCCAGAGGAAATAATCTTACTTTCACCAGACAGGGCCAGAGATAATAGTGTTGATAATGTATTTACCGGCTATATTACGGGAATTTCCTGCCAGGGTTTTTATTTTAATGTCTTTGTTGATGTGCAGGGAGTGAAATTCCAGGCTATATGGAGTCAAAAAGATATGGCAGATCAGGGTCTGAACCAGGGAAGTAAAGTCACGATTGGATTTCGTAGCAAAGCAGTGCATACGTTCAGGGATAAGGGGTAAGGGATAAGGGGTAAGGGGTAAGGATGAAGGGGGTAATAGGTGCTCGGCCAATACAAAATCACACTTTAAGAAGATAACCCTTCTCCTTGAGCCAATTCTCATATTTTTCATAGTCCGGCATTAATACTTTCACATTGTTCCAGAATCTTCTGGAATGGTTTCTTATCCGCAAATGCACCAGTTCATGGACCACAACATAATCTATGACGGAAAGCGGCGCCATAATCAAACGATAGCTAAAATTAACATATCCTTTTGCAGAACATGAACCCCATCTTTTTTGCGCCCTGGTAATTCTTATCCTTTCAGGCTTTAAACCTGTTAGGTTTGCATACCTTTCAACTCGTTCACTTATTTTGCTTAAACCAGCCCTTTTGTACCAGTCTATAAAAACCTCACGCGCATGAGGCAAATATTTTTCAGATAAATAAAAATAATCCTTTAACGTCAAAGGCTCTGTCTGATTCTTTACGATTGCAAGCCTGTACCATTGACCAAGATATAAAAAATTTTCGCCATTTACAAATTTCCTATCCCTTACCACTGGGTCCCTGGCCCTGATTTGAGCAATTTTCTGCTCAATCCAGTTCCTGTGCCTTGCAATGGCAGCTTTGATAAAATCCTCAGACGCGCCAACTGGTGCTTTGACAATAAGCTGCGCTTCATCATCCACAAGCAAAGCTATATGTTTTCGCCTGGTTGAGTATTGAATTTGATATGAATTTATGCCCTGCATTGCAGACTCCGTTATCCAATACACCACTAACCACTAACCAATACACCACTAACCACTAACCAATACACCACTAACCACTAACCAATACACCA
>CAJXJU010000146.1 GCA_913055195.1 uncultured Desulfohalobiaceae bacterium
TGTCAAGCCAAAGGCAAAGTAAAAAAAGGCGGCTTTGGCCGCCTTTTTTTATTTAATAACTCAACTTTCGGAGTTCCGAAAGTTGAGTTAATAATTCCCTGCCTTAATTTCGCTATTCGTCCTTACTGTAAAATTCAAGACACATTTCTTCCTTCCACTTATCAATCTCATCTCTATAAAAGGAGATGGGCATTTCCATTTTGCACGACCTGCAAACTACCCTGGCCGCGGCTCACCGGCCAACGATCTGAACCAGCGAGTTACAAAACTTGCACCTTAATCCCGGTGCCATAGCATCTTTCATTTTCTTCTGCTCTCTCTTCTCTCCCAACCCTTAACTCCTAAGTAACTTCTTTCCCTTGCGTCTTGGCGCGAAAATTTTTTTTGAAAATTTAAAAGTTACTCCATGTTGCGAGGCAGGGGCTGCCCCGGACGGATCGCTTCTAACTCCTGCTCATTAAGCAAGTTGCTGGATTCCTTCCAGAATCCAAGTGGACCTGGGATCATTGGTTCGCCGGCTGAAATGCCAAACTTCTCGCACCTGCTGAGAATCTCTTTGCTCTGCCTCTTCGCGCATCAGGACATCAAAATAGACCGAGGCTATGGTCATCTCTCCTTCTTCACGGACCTCTAACAATCTGGCATTTACAAGCAAAATTTCTGTTTTACCGGGATGCGGATCTTCCTCGGCCTGAGCCTTGATAAAAGCAAATACTTCCGGACTGGTGAACTGCTTTATATCCTCAAGATCCCTTTTATCCCAGGAGTCCTGCAACCTTAAAAAAGCTGCCTTGGCACCTTTCAAGAATTCCTGTTCATCAAAGCCGTCAGGGATATCTATCCCCGGTTCGGACGACACCTGCCTGCCAGGACCTGTGCGCAAGTTATCCCAGGCTGTTTCCGAATGGGTTGGAGCCCTCTGTCTTGTTCCAGCGTACGATGATATGGATGGTTCCTCGACAGGTTTTTTCGATCTCATAAACCTAAAAATGAAAAATATCACTCCCCCAATGATCAACAGATCCAGGAGGTTGGGGCCATGAAATGGTCCTCCAAAAAAAAGAGAGCCAAGCAGACCGCCCATGGCAAGACCACCTAAAAGACCCCATAATCCGCTGCGGGGAAAAGTTGTTCTCTGGCCACGGGAAGTAGCGTATGATTTATTGATGTACGGTTTGGAAGGGATTCTTTTAGAATAACTTCGACTATAACTTGGCCTGCTGCCAAATGAGCGGCCACCGCCAAATCTTTTGGCCAAAGCCTGGTGCTCAAAGTCAAGAAAAAAAGTAAAAATTAAAATAGAAATCAAAAAAACAACCATTTTTTTTCGACTCATTTATTTACCTCTAATTTAATATCCAACTGAAGAATCCCATTGAAATTTTGGAATCTGAATGCGTAAACACTTCAAATCAAGCACCTAGATAGTTATATAAGTTAATTCCCTTTAAAGAGTTGATGCTATTTGTTAAAATAGTTACGGAAAATATCTATAAAATTCCCTTCTATGTAAAACACGCATTACTTCTACCACATCTCCATGCAATTCAATCCCAATACGATAATCTCCTATGCGGATTCTATATCTGTTAGGACAACTTTTCAATGGTTTTATATTTTGAATTTCCTGCAAACATGCAGCTTCCGAAAATTTCTCAAAAACTAATTTACAAATTTTATTATAAATTTCTAAATGTTTCAATTTCTTAATATCTTTTAAAAACAATTTTCTATATCGTACCTTCACTACTACTCCTCATTCAAAAATTTCAGAGCTTCTTCTTTTGATAACAATGGTGTTTGTTTAGCTTCATCCATAGCTTTATTTAAACAATAATCTTCAAAATTATCTAGAAGTTCATTGTACGATTGTGGAAATTCGAGAAATATTTTTCTCCATAATTCTATTGGAATTACTACACCTTTTAGCTGACCTTTAGAATCTGTAAGATACTCTATTTTAAACATAAATAACTCCTCATTTGTATTTCAATGTTCAATCGTTTTTATCACTCTTCATGCTTATGCGGCACATGGCCCAGGGGGTGAACATGGACGTGCTTATGCATCACCACTGATGGATCAAAGACAAGCCTGCCTTTATTCATTAAATATTGCTTTTTAGTTGTCTGAGCAAGAAAGTCATAGTCATGAGAGATGATAATCCGCGCAATATCTAATTCTCCAATTATCTGAATTAATTTTTCTCTTGTCTGTTCGTCCAGAGCTGTAGTGGGTTCATCAAAAATAAGCGCTTCCGGCTGCATAACCAGTACCGTGGCAATGGAAACCAATTTTTTTTCTCCGCCTGAGAGATGATGCGTCAACCTTTGTTCAAACGCACTCAGGCCAAGCCTGGCTAACGTTGCCCGGGCAAGTTCTTTGGCTTTATCCGGAGAGTATCCCAGGTTTAATGGACCAAAAGCCACATCTTCCAGAACAGTTGGATAAATAAGCTGGTCATCAGCATTTTGAAAAACAAAACCAATACGCGGCCTTATTTTTTGAAAATCCTTTTCACCATTAATTTCTTGACCAAAAATCTCAATCTGCCCGCTTAAGGGTTTAATCAAGCCCATGATGATGTGAACCAGAGTTGTTTTCCCACTGCCATTAGGCCCAATTATGCCTACCTGTTCCCCGGAGTTTAGGTCAAAGTTTAACTCTTCTAGCAAAGTTCGCCCACCTGGATAGGCAAAAGAGATATTCTTTAGTGAAATTAACTTCATAAAACAAATTCCAGCATTAACAACAATAAGGCACCTATAGAAGATATTAAGAAAAAGAAAAAGTCGTTTTTGGTCATGGAAAATTTGTACAGTGAATAAAATTTACCCTGAAAGCCCCGGCAGAGCATGGCTTTGTGCACCTGTTCAGCCCTGTCCCATGATCTGACAAGGATCAGGCCCAGAAGACAGGCATAACTTTTATAGGTGTGCAGGTTGGTTCTGGGCCTGAATCCTCTCACTTTCAGAGAACGCAAGAGCCTGTTTTTTTCTTCTTCGAGAAGAAAAATATATCTAAATGAAAAAATCAATAGATAGGTAAGCTTTTCTGGCAGACCAAGCTGCTGCAAGGCATAACCAATGGTAGGCACAGGGATGGTGGAGACAAGGGCGATAAAGATTATCATAATTGCATTGGCTTTTAAGGTGATTTGCATGGCCAGATATAGTCCCTCTCTGCTGGCAGATAAGGGACCAAGGGAGAACACAGTCTCTCCTGGATAGGAAAATGGAAGCACTGCCCAGAGAAAAAAAATAAAAGTATTTATGACCAGAAGCCTGGAGAGGAGCTTTTGCATGGGGAGCCTTGATAGAAAATAGAATATCATCGCACCAACAATACCAGCAGCCAGGGTGGGAAATGAGGAACAAAGGGCCAAGATGACTGACAAAATAAAAGCCTGGACCAGCTTTATACGAGGGTCCAGGCCATGAATAAAAGAATTATAAGCTATAAATTGCTGCTCAAGCATATTAAATAGAAATTTCGAAATTCGAATTCCTGCCCTGTTGAATTTTTTTTATTCAATAGGGTCGAAATCCGAAACAAATTCGAATTTTTTAAATGTTCAAATGACCAAACCATTAACTCGACTTTCGGAACTCCGAAAGTTGAGTTAAGACTTACTTTTAAAATACATGGCAATACCCATCAACCCTAAAATATAACCAAATCCTGCGAAAATGTCAGTAAAGCTTATTGGCCTTTCCTGGAGAAGGGTAAGTTTTTCCATTACAGGCTTAAGTTTCCGATCCAGGACTTTGTTCAAAACCTTTTCCAGACTGGCGCTATCTATGCTCCTGGACGCTTCAACCTTTGCCTGCGGGTTGCTCCCGGCTTTTTGAACATCTTCAACCGTATCACGAGTTTCCATATCCTCAGAAATTCCATCCTCGGTCAGTTCATCAGCCGGAATAGTCCATGAATTTTTGTGCCCCATACCAGCAAACAACTCAACTTCAAGATCTAACTTTTCTTTAATAGCCTTCCGGGGAACAGGTAAAGAAAACTCACCCTGATCATTGGTCCTACCCTCAGCCAGAACCTGGCCACTCTTTTTAGCCAGAATTTTGATCTGGCCGTTTTTGACCCTGGTGCCAGAAGCAAATTTGCCTGTACAATAAATTTTTCCCCCTTCTACCCAGCAGAAAACATTTACCCGATGGGCCAAAGAGGTACTAATAAAACCTAATGTAAGAATAAAGGTCAATAATAGTCTAGCCATTTTCCCCCCTCTCAATCATCTCCGGTCTAACCTTGTACAAAAAAGAAACTGTCAGGCTGGCAATTATCCCTTCCACGACCATGATCGGGATATGGGCCATGATAATGAGCCTGGCTGCTGGTAAAAAAGCCTCTCCTGAACAAGCCAGGCTTACTGCCACCAACAGACCGCTGCCTAAAACAGCCAGACTTCCCAGACAAAAATTAACAAGTATATTTTTTCTGAACTTAACAGGCAAAACATAAAAAATCAGGCCGCAGATAAGGGCAGGACCGGCCATAATCATTGTATTCACACCCAGGGTAGTAAGCCCTCCGAATTGAAACAAAACTGCCTGCAAAAACAAAGCTACCAGAATAGCCAGGATGCAAGTCGGACCCAGGATAATACCGGTCAACCCGTTCAGGATCAGATGCATACTGGAAGGCCCAACAGGCACATGGATTAAAGAAGCCACAAAAAAAACAGATGATAGGATGGCGGTCCTGGGGATCTGGTTATAATCGAGCCTTTTCAAGGCCCAGGCAGTGCCTACAGCAGTCAGTCCCGCGCCAGTAAGCAATACTGGAAGACTTAAAACTCCTTCAGAGATATGCATATAAGTATCCTCACCAGGGGGGCAGCCACAAGGGCTGCCCCTACGACAAAATATTATTCACTCAACTTTCGGAGTTGCGAAAGTTGAGAAATCCGAAATCCGAATATCGAAATTCGAAACAAATCCGAATTT
>CAJXJU010000147.1 GCA_913055195.1 uncultured Desulfohalobiaceae bacterium
ACAACGCTCGTTCGCCTGTCCCCGCACGGAAAAATTTACTTTTTGCAGGCGACTCTTTTATAATTTCCTGAAAAAATTGAACATTTTTTTAACTCAGAAACTTGAGTAAGATTTATGATAAATCTGTTTAAAAAGTGGAAAACAATGCCGTTGTTTGTCAGCGGCACTATTATAATTCTTGTTTCAATTGTTACCTATATTATTCATCCCCTGTTTTTGACTTATCTTGATAATAAAATTTATGATATTCTCCTTTTAGCTAGCCCTAAATCCCCTCCATCTAATGCTACGATAATTGTAGATATTGATGAAGATAGCCTTACCCGCATTGGACAGTGGCCCTGGCCACGTTATGTTGTTGCATTAATGCTGGAAAAAATCAGGCAGGCTGGCGCCCTGGCCATAGGCATGGATATTTTGTTTGCCGAGCCTGACCGAACTTCGCCGGCGCGAATAAGTCAGGAATTAAAGAAATATCTTGGCATTGATGTAACCTTTCATGGCCTGCCTCCTGAACTACTGGATAACGATGAAATTTTTGCCAGGATTCTGGATAATCCTGCCTATGTACTGGGATATTTTTTTGATTTTGAAAACAAAGCATTAGATAAAGGAAAAGGAAATATAGATTTGCCTGTCCGCAATGTGGCAATTGTCAAAGAAAAAGGCGCTCCTGAACCATCTGAATGTATGATAAAGGCAAGCGCGCCTTTGCTGCCCCTGCCAATCTTTTTGAAACACGTAAAATCAATTGGCTTTTTTAATACCCAACCAGGATTGGATGGTGTATTACGAGCCACACCTTTTTTGATATGGTGGAATGGTAAGGTCTATCCCAGCCTATCTCTGGCCACTTTGTTGCAGGCCATGCCTGGGGTCACGCCAGTTTTAAAAATTTCTTACGGAGGGATTGAATCTATTAGAATTGGCAAAACCATAATTCCGCTGGATGAAAACGGGAATTTCTGGATTAACTTTCCTGGCCCGGGCAAAACCCTGCCTTACATCAGTGCAGCAGATGTATTGCTGGATAAAATTTCACCTCAAATTTTCAAGAATAAAATAGTGTTTATTGGCACTTCTGCTACTGGCCTTCTGGATATGCGAACAACTCCACTGGATCCTGTTTATCCTGGGGTCGAAGCCCATGCTGCTGTTGTAGAAAATATTTTGACCAATAATTTTATTATACGCCCTTCCTGGATACCGGGGCTTGAAGTATTGTTAATAGCAATTCTTGGTATTATTTTAATGTTGCTGATTGTATATGCAAGGCCTTTATTCGTAACCATTCTGGTTATACTTTCAACTGTAGTGTTGTGGATGAGCGCAAAATATCTTTTTGCTTTTCATCATATTTTTCTCTCGCCTTCTGTGCCTTTGCTTAATCTTGGAATGTTGTTTTCTTTTCTTTTTCTGCAGAAATTTTTTGCGGCTGAGCAGGAAAAAAAGTTTTACCGTTCAGCATTTTCGCAATACGTAGCGCCCCAGGTTGTTGAGCAAATTATTAAATCTCCTGAAAAATTAAGCCTTGAAGGTGAAGAAAAGGAAGTAAGCATTTTGTTTAGTGATGTGCGTGGATTTACCACTATTTCAGAGAGGCTAACGCCAGAGCAGGTGAGTAAGCTCTTGCACAAATATTTTTCACCGATGACAAAAATTATAACAAATCATCATGGGACATTAGATAAATTTATTGGCGATGCTATTATGGCCTTCTGGAATGCTCCGTTAGATGTACAAAATCATCAAAAACTTGCTGTAAAAGCTGCCTTAGAGATGCTTATAACATTATATAAATTAAATAAGGAGTTTTTAGTTGAATTTGGTGTAGATATGAAAATAGGAGTTGGCATACATTGTGGAATTGTCAGTGTTGGTAACATGGGATCAAGTGAGCTGTTTGACTATACTATTATAGGTGATAATGTAAATCTGGCTTCACGGTTAGAAGGATTGACCAAATTTTATGGACGTACATTATTGATAAGTGAAACAATTGCCAGCTATTGTGAAGATGAATTTTATTTGCAAGAGATAGATAAAGTGCGAGTTAAGGGCAAGGTTAAGCCTGTGACGATTTATACACCTCATACAAAGGATAGGGCTGAAAAATTACGGGGCGAGTTTGAGCTATATGATAAGGCATTAAGTTTATACAAGTCTCAAGATTTTCAAAAAGCGGCTGAATTATTTCGTAAGTTACGAGAAGAGCATTGTGATCTTAAATTATACGCACTATATCATGAGAGATGTCTCACTCTTGCACAAAATCCACCTGGTAAAGAGTGGGATGGGGTGTTTACACATAAGACAAAATAAGCTTGAGATGCGCGGGCAATAGTTTTTGCAGGCTAAAGCGATTTACGATAGTATTTCTGGCGTTGATGGAGATTTCTTTGACAAAAGAGGGGTAA
The DNA here is from genome assembly GCA_913055195.1 of uncultured Desulfohalobiaceae bacterium. Taxonomy (GTDB): domain Bacteria; phylum Desulfobacterota; class Desulfovibrionia; order Desulfovibrionales; family Desulfonatronovibrionaceae; genus Desulfovulcanus. The sequence goes on from CAJXJU010000147.1 coordinate 2,418, forward strand.
GAAAGCACTGCAAGGACTTTGTGGGCAATTTGTTCTGGATTAAAAAAATCTGTTAAAAATCCATTGACACCTTCTTTTATAACTTCGCGAACAGGTTCAGTATCTGATGCAACAACAACACAGCCACAGGACATGGCCTCCAGCATTGACCAGGAAAGGACAAATGGCCTGGTTAAATAGACGTGAACATCTGAAGCCTGCAAAAGCTTCAGGTATTTACCATAGGGAAGTGAGCCAACAAAATGGACGCGAGTAGAATCAAGCTGGACTTTTTCGAGCATGAAGGTCTTCCATGTCTTACCGTCTTTGCGTGGCGACCCATAACAAACTCTGTCTTCACCAGCGATAATGATATGACATTTTTTATTTTCTTTGAGGATATAAGGAAGAGATTCTATAAATTGTGGGAATCCCCGGTATGGCTCCATGCCCCTTGTAGCATAGGTGACAATGGGAGCATCTTCAGGGATGTCAAGGTTTAAAGATGTTAAATCTTTATTGCCGGGCTTAAAAAAGTTTGTATCGATTCCATCGTGAATGATGTGCAGTTTGTGGCGAAATAAGCGGGGGAACTGGAAGAATTGCCATCTGGTTGGGGTTGTACCAGCCTGACAGGTCAGAAGATCGTTTAAAATGGGAAGATTTTTAAGACGAAGGGTGGTGGCCTGAGAAACAGTGACTTTAGAGTTGCCAAAGGTCATGTCTTTGCCCTGTGGATTATAATACCATTCAAAATAGCCCAGAAAAGGAGTGCGCGGAAACAGGTCTTTGATAAAAAAAGTAGTTCCCCAGCCAGAATGGGCATAAATTAAATCGGGTTTGAATCCCTGTCTTTTTAATTGTAAAAGGGTGTCCAGCACTGCTTGACCTTCGTTTATCAGATTGTTTATTTGAAGATTGCTGGATGCAACTGTTTGTTTTTTGTGACTTTTGTAGATAATTTTTTTCACACCAGGTATTTCCCATTCTGGACGTGGATTGGATGTCACGAACAAAACCTGATTTCCGGGATTTTTGCCCAATGCATAGGCAAGATGACGAAATTGGGCTGGAAAATTGGGATGTATAAAAATTATTCTCATACTTTTTAATGGGGGCCGAGATATGCGTTTTTTGTTAATTTTATTTTTAACCTTATGTTGTTTACAGCCACTTTATGCCCAGACATTGCCTGAAATACTGCCTCTTCTTTTAAACAAGCATGAGCTTGTAAAAGCGGCTGAAGCCCGGCGAGATGCTGCCCTGTATAACCTTAAGCAGGCGATGGCTGGCACGTTGCCACGGGTTGATATATCCATTGATAGTGGTCGCGAAGAGATCGATTATGCTGGTGGTTCACAGGCAGCAACCGTTAAGACCAAAAACACTGAAACAGTTACGGCGGAGCAACTGATAACTGATTTTGGCAAAACTGGCAATTTAATCAAACAGGCTGAAGCGGTTTATGAACAGGCAAAGGCTGAGCTGGAAGCTATCAGACAGCAGGTAATGTTTGAAGGAGCAGTTGCTTATTTGAATTTGCTCAAATTGCGAGAGCAGCTAAAATTTGCCAGAAAGTCTGAACAAAGAATTAAAGAGCTGACAGGTATGGAAGAGATCATGTTGCAAAAAGGAGCAGGTGTCAGTTCCGATGTTTTACAGGCAAAGGCCAGACTGGCTGGGGCCATGGCCCTTAAAGTGCGTACTCAGGGAGAGTTTGTTCTTGCCCAGAACAAGTTTAAATCTATTTTTAAATATCTGCCCGATGAAAAGGAAATAAGGAGTTATGTCTTGCCTGAGAATGTTTATGTCAAGTTGCCATTATCATTAAATGATGCTTTGAACTGGGCTTTAAAAAATAATCCCCAGATATTGAGGGCGCAAAAAGGAGTAGATGTTGCTCAAAGGGCTTATCTGGCCCAGAAGGCGGCCTTTTATCCCAGGTTGGTTGTATTTGGCCAGGCCATGAGAAGAGAAAATGATAGCGGGTTATCCGGGGTCAGAACAGATAATGCCATAGGGATGCGTCTTACTTATAATCTTTTTGGTGGCGGAGCTGATATGTCAGCCACCAGAGCCGCCCATGCAAGGGTAATAGACGCGAGAAAACAACTGGAAAATATAAAGGTAACAGTGGAAGAGCAGGTAAGAAATGCCTGGCAAAATCTTATAACTTATAAAGAATATTACAAATTACTCCAGAATCAGGCGGATATTGTTGAAGCCTTTTTAGAGCTTGCCAAAAAGGAAAGAAAGCTGGGAGCGCGAACTTTACTTGACGTATTATCAGGAGAGCTTGACTATATTAATGCGCAAAGTAGTGCTGTATCATCAAAAGTTGATACTGTCATCGCAACATATAATCTCTATTATGCAATGGGACGATTTAACATAGAATTGTTTTAAAACTTCTTGTTATCTAAATAGCTTGTTAAGTTGATACTTTTGTAACTCAACTTTCGGGTTCCTAAAGTTGAGAAATTCGAAATCCGAATATCGAAATTCGAAACAAATCCGAATTTTT
>CAJXJU010000148.1 GCA_913055195.1 uncultured Desulfohalobiaceae bacterium
CTCCTACCCCTTACCCCTTCAAAAATAACTATGTTCCGTGTCAGGAAACTCTCCGATTTCCACTTCCTTGCGAAAACGTGTAATAGCCTCTCGAATTGTTTTCCCCAGTTGAGCATAATGTTTGACAAATTTTGGCTTGAAGGCTTCGTTTAGCCCAAGAAGGTCATGGATAACCAGAACCTGTCCGTCGCAATGGGGACCAGCGCCAATGCCTATGGTTGGAATGGATACGCTGGAGGTTATTTGTTTAGCCACCTCAGTGGGGATGGCTTCCAGAACAATACTGAAACATCCGGCTTGTTCCAGTGCTTTAGCATCCTGGATTAGCTCCTCGGCCTGATTCTTATCCCGGCCCTGAACCCTGAATCCACCCAATTGTCTGACACTTTGAGGTGTTAAGCCTAAATGGCCCTGAACAGGTATCCCCGCATCAACAATGGCCTTGATCTGGGCGATTACTTTTTGACCACCTTCCAGTTTAACAGCGTGCGCTCGTCCTTTTTTGAGAAAAAGCCCGGCATTATGCACTGCTTCTTTTATGCTGGCCTGATAGGACATAAACGGCATGTCTCCAATTACCAATGCTCGTTTGGCCGCCCGGGTTACTGCCCGGGTATGATGGAGCATTTCCTCCATACCTATGCTCAGGGTATCTTCATGTCCCAGAACTACCATAGCCAGAGAGTCACCGACCAGGATCATGTCTATGCCACTCTGGTCTAAGTAATAAGAGGTGTTGAAATCATAAGCTGTAAGCATGGTCAGTTTACGTTGTCCTTTGGCAGAAATAATGTCCTGGATTGTTATTTTATCTTTCATTGTTACGCTCCTGAAGTCATAATTAAAAGTAGGCCTATGGATCCGTAAAGAAAAAAAACTTATCATATGTTGGATAAAAGTCCAAAGTTAGGTTGAAAAACGCAAATTTTACAATTATGTAAAATTACAGTTTGCCAATTTTGTTAAAATTTTTTGTAATCAAAGTAAACCTAAAAGATATTTATTTGCTTTTGATGGTGGTGGTTGTGGTTAAAATTTTTTATATAAATTTCTTTAGATTCCAATGGGTTATCTATTCTTTTTGTTTGTTCAAGCTATAGGTCATTTGATTATTTAAATAAAAGGTATGTCAGGCAATATATTACAAAATTGTTAATATGGCTGATTTTTTTTACAATTTCGTTTCTATTAAGTCAATTCTTGAATGTTGTTTTTTGTATAACTCTTTGATTTTTAAGGCTATTTATAGGTGGCACGTCGATTGCTGATTTTGTAAAAAATTTTTTTTGGGGGAGGATAAAATGAATGGAGCAGACACCGTATTTATTCTTGTTTCAGCAGCCCTGGTAATGTTTATGACCCCCGGGTTGGCCCTTTTTTATGGGGGAATGACCAGGTCTAAGAATGTCCTGGGAACAATCATGCAAAGTTTTATTTGTCTGGGAATTATCACCCTGGTCTGGATTTTATGGGGATATTCCCTTTCTTTTGGAAAGGATATTGGTGGGCTTATAGGAGGTCTAAATTTTATCGGATTAAAGGGCGTAGGAATGGAACCAAGCCCTGATTATGCCTCGACTATTCCCCACCTGGCATTTATGATTTTTCAAGGCATGTTTGCTATTATTACCCCGGCACTTATTACTGGCGCTTTTGCTGAAAGAATGAAATTCAGCGCTTTTCTTCTTTTCACGATATTGTGGACTACAATTGTTTACAGCCCATTGTGTCATTGGGTCTGGGGTGGTGGCTGGATGGGAGCCATGGGCGCTCTGGATTTTGCCGGTGGCGCAGTAGTCCACATGAGTTCAGGAAGCGCGGCGCTTGCTGCCGCTCTAGTAATTGGTCCCAGACGTGGTTTTGGCAAACGTTCTTTTGTCCCTCATAATTTGCCCATGACCCTGACCGGCGCTGCCATACTCTGGTTTGGCTGGTTTGGATTTAATGCAGGCAGCGCTCTGGCGATTAATGGACTGGCTGCAAATGCCTTTGTCACTACCCATATAGCAGCAGCAGCGGCGGCTGTAAGCTGGATTTTTATTGAGTGGATGCATCATGGAAAACCTACCACACTTGGTCTTGCCAGTGGCGCTGTTGCCGGTCTTGTAGCCATCACTCCAGCAGCAGGGTTTGTCGGGCCTCTTTCAGCTCTGGTTATTGGTTTTGCAGGGGGGATCATCTGTTTTTACGGCATACATTTAAAATCTAAATTTGGTTATGATGATTCTCTGGATGTCGTAGGCATTCATGGGCTGGGTGGTGTATGGGGAGCCCTGGCTACTGGTCTTTTTGCCAGCAAGATGATTAATCCAGATGGCGCTAATGGCCTGTTTTTTGGCAATCCATCCCAGTTGTGGATTCAATTTGTTTCAGTGGTTGCGACCTGTGTGTTTTCATTTGTTGCAAGCTTTGTTCTTCTGAAAATCGTTGATTCAATCATTGGTCTCAGGGTAAATGATGAAGATGAAGAACAGGGTTTAGATCTCAGTGAACATAGTGAAAGGGCCTATCAACTTTAGGCTAAAGGCGAAAGGCTAAAGGCTGAAGGCGAAGGGTGAAAAGGGGAAGACTGGTATAATATGTTGATATTATAGAAAGTTGAGTAAAAAGGAGTAATTATGAAGAAGGTAGAGATCATCACCAGGCCTTTTAAACTGGATGAGGTCAAGGAAAGTCTGACTAAGCTTGGTATAAAAGGAATGACTGTCACTGAAGTCAAAGGCTTTGGCCGGCAGAGAGGACACAAGGAAGTATATAGGGGGGCTGAGTATCAAGTAGATTTCATGCCCAAGGTCAAAATCGAGGTGGTTATAGAGGAAACTCTTCTTCCTGAAGTTTTGCAGGCTGTACAGGAAGCAGCGCGTACTGGAAAGGTTGGTGACGGGAAGATTTTTGTTTTTCCCGTAGATGATGTTATACGTATCCGTACCGGAGAAAGTGGAAGAGAGGCGATTTAGAAATATGTATGTAGGGGCAGATTCCATATCTGCCCCGGATTTCATATCTGCCACCTTGTGAATATAGCTATAAAAGATGCGTAATGCCATAACACAACTTTTAAAGTTCAGGAATGAAATTGACCATTGTCTCTTGAATGACCTGGGTGGCAGGGGATTTGTACTTGAATATTCACAGGCTGTTGACGATTACTTTCGCAACAGGCTGAAAGAAATATACTCTTCATCTTCTCAACTTCCTGCTTCCTCCTCTTCTCAACTTCCCAATTTCCTAACTTCCCATCTTCCTTTTTCGCTGGTGGCAGTGGGTGGATATGGACGGTCTGAACTCTGTCCAGGTTCAGATATTGATGTTTTAGTTTTGTTTGCGGAAAATTTGCCGCAAGAGGCCGAAGAACTGGCTCAGGCTTTGTTTCATCCTCTCTGGGATGCAGGTCTTGAACTCGGGCATGGGGTTCGCTGTGTACAGGAATGTCTGTCTCTGTCCAGACAAAATCTGGATGTTTTCACCTCGCTTCTGGACATGCGTTTTCTGGCAGGTAACAGGAATATTTTTTTGCGCCTCTATAATCTTATCCAGAACGAGCTTGTCCCGGAATTACGGTCTGAATTTACAGAATGGCTGAAGAAGCAGTATGAACAAAGAAAGAATCAGCTTGGTGATGCCAGCGCTATGATTGAGCCTCATCTAAAGGATGGGCTGGGGGCCTTGCGCGACTATCACTATATACGCTGGCTGGCCCGTGTTCATTTTGCATTGAGCGATCTTGATGACCTGGTTAAAGAAGGGCTTTTATCCCACCCTGAATACGAGGCCCTGCAGGCACACCTTGACTTTCTTTTTTTGGTCCGCTGTCATCTTCACCTTTTAACAGGCAGAAGGACAGATCGCCTCCACTTTGAACTTCAGCCAGATTTAGCCCATAAATTGGGTTTTAAGGACAGAGAAGGGAAATTTGCTGTAGAGCATTTTTTATCCAGACTGCACCGGGAGATGAGCAGCCTCAAGGTGTTGTGTCGTTTGTTTTTGCATACTTATTTTTCAACAAAGACAGAAGTATCTTCACCTTCAGAGAATAAGCCCCCTTTGCCATACGAGCTTCAGTTTGATGGTCGTAAATTGTCATTTTTGGCTCCAGAGGCGGTTCTAAGTAATAACCTACTAATATTGGAAATTTTCAAACAATCTGCTCTTCACGGTGTGCCCCTGTCATGGGAAAGCAGACGGGTTATTGGGCAATTGGCCCCAATGATAATGTCTAACCTACAGAATCATCTCTTTAGTGGGCAGACTTTTTTGGATATTTTATTATCAGCCAGGACGGATTTTGCCCTGGAACAGATGCTGGAAACAGGCTTTCTCGGTACTTTTATCCCTGAGTTTGGTCTGGTCCAGGACCAGGTGCAGTTTGATGAGTACCATACTTATCCAGTGGGTCAACATAGCATTAAAACTGTTTCATTTTTATGTAATTTTGGTCAGGAAGAAGATTTTTTAAGTGAATACCTGCTGGAATATATTGCAAATCCTTCCCTTCGCCTGGCTGCACTTTTACATGACATCGGCAAGAGCAAAAAAAATCATGCCAGGGTAGGAGCAAAACTTGCCCGCAAAATTTTAGCCCGCTTGCATATTGATGAAGCGCTAATCGAGGAAACAGCTTTTCTCATTGAGCATCATTTGTTGTTAATCAAGACTGCTACCCGTCAGGATCTTGATGATGAATCCGTGATTGTTAATCTGGCAAGCCAGATTGGTTCAATGCACAGGTTAATTTTGCTTACTTTGCTTTCTTATGCTGATTCAAGGGCCACCGGGCCCAAGGCATGGAATTCCTGGGTGGAAGCCTTGCTGAAGGAGGTCTTTTTTAAAGTCAAAAAGATATTGGAGCAAGGAAGCCTGGCCAGCCCTCATACTGCACATAAAATGGCCACTACCAGAGACCGTTTGCGCGCCTTAGC
>CAJXJU010000149.1 GCA_913055195.1 uncultured Desulfohalobiaceae bacterium
CTATACTCTCTGTACTCTTCATCTGTAAAAAGCTTACCTGTAAGCTCTTTTAGATTTCTTACTCCGTATATGGTTTGTGCTATCCAAAATATAAGTTGTGAGTCTCTCAGACCTCCGACACTTTCTTTTATATTTGGTTGCATAGATGTTGGGTACTTTTTGCGTCTTTTTTGTGCTTCTTCGCCTGTACTTGCGGCCTGAGTGAGCATAATGGCAAAGAAAATAAGTACACTTACTGCGCCTACATAGATCAGGATTTGCATCAGGCCAATAAATGGAGCCGCCATTAAGAAATAAAGTCCTGCTACGCCAAACAAGGTCATAATAAGCCCTATCAGGGCACGGACCAGACTTTTGGCCAGCACGGTAATAAATCCTCCCCAGACGATAAGCGCCAAATGTCCGATTAAGATTATATATGCAAGGATAAGCATTTATTTTCCCTCCTTCTGAGCGCGCATTCTGGCCAGAAGATCAAATTCAAATTCTTTACGAGAGAACCCTGCAAGATAAACGTTATCTGAAAAGCGTAAGCCCCCGGCAGGACAGCTCTGGACGCATAATCCGCATAGACTACAGTAATTGTAATTTAGTTCAAAAGCCTCAAGCACCCGTTTGGTTTTAGTTTTTTTTGCAGGCGCGGCTTTCTGATTGTTTTGTTCCGGTTTTTGTGAATTATCCTCTTTTTTAGCTGAAACCGCTGGCTCGGTTACTTTTTTTATGTGCAAAGTTATACATCCAGATGGACATACCCTGGCACATGAGCCACATGCCATACATCTGGCAGTAAAGGGATCGTTATCCTTGGGCACAAGCTCTATATGACCTCGATACCCTTCGATGGATTCCACCTTTTCTCGTGGATAATGTACTGTAATCTGGGGCTGAAAAAAGTTTTTTCCGGTAACCCTGAGGCCAACTACCAGGCTCCACAGACCCGTTAAAGTTTGTGCTATTTTTTTAACCATCATAGAAAATCCTGGTTTTTAATATGACTTACAACTTAATAAACAAGGCTGTGACCAACAGATTAATCAAAGACAGGGGAATGAGCCATTTCCAACAAATATTTAGCAATTGATCAAAGCGGACACGAGGATAAGTCCACCTCAGCCATATCATGACTATAAGCAGGGCATAGACTTTGAATAAGAACCACCACCAACCAGAGACAATAGGACCATTAAATCCTCCTAAAAAGAGAATAGAGGCCATGGCGCAGGCAACTATCATGTAGGAGTATTCAGCCAGGAAGAATAGTCCGAAGCCCATGCCTGAATATTCGGTATGGAAACCAGCGGTAAGTTCACTTTCGGCTTCAGGTAGATCAAAGGGTGCTCTGTTGGTTTCTGCCAGGATACAGATAAAGAAGATAAAGAAGCCCAGAGGCTGATAAATTATATGCCACTGCCAGGGCCACGCTCCCTGGGAAGTAGATATTTCATATAAATTAAGACTGCCACTTAGCATCATGATAGGGAGAACAGAAAGGAGCAGGGGAATTTCATAGGCTACAGACTGAGAAATATCCCTGGCTGCACCCAAAAGGGACCATTTGTTCTGGGAACTCCACCCGGCCAGACACAGGGCCAGAACATTTAATCCTGTAAAAGCTAAAATTAAAACCAGGCCAACATTAATATCTATGTTAGTAAGCTTTGGCCCAAAAGGTAGGGGTAAAAAGCAGACAATAGCAGGAGCAAAGGAGATAATGGGGGCTGCCCAGTAGAGTACGCTATCTGCGCCTTTAGGGGTAATTAACTGTTTGCCAACGAGTTTTACTGCGTCAGCCAGAGGTTGCAGGATACCATGGGGTCCGACTTCAAAAGGCCCTGGCCGTCTTTGAATATGTCCGGCAATTTTTCTTTCCAGGTAAACTAAAACCAGACCATTTAGGCCTACAAAGGCCAGGATCCCTATTAAACCAATCAATATCTGAATTAAAGGCAAAGGTAAATTTATCATCGGTCAATCTCCGGGATAACAAGGTCCAGACTGCCTAAAATAGATATAGCATCGGCCAGAAGAGTACCCCTGGCTATCTCAGCAAAAAGACTTAAATTTGAAAAGCCAGGCGAGCGCAACTTGAGGCGATATGGAGACTTTGAGCCGTCGCTTACCAGATAGACTCCTATTTTCCCTCTTGCCCCTTCAACAGCAAAATATGCCTCACCCTTTGGTGGTTTGGGATTTTTGGGTGTTTTGGGGTGAATATAGTCGCCTTCCGGAAGACTATCCAGAGCCTGTTCTATGATGCGCAGACTCTGCTCCATTTCATCCATGCGCACCAGATATCTGGCTAGAGCGTCCTTTTCATCGTAAACAGGAATTTCAAAATCAAAGCGATCATAGACAGAATATGGTTCAGCCCGGCGTACATCATAGGGTTTACCAGAACCACGCAAGACCGGGCCGGTAGCTCCATATTTGCGACAGGTCTCCAAATTAATATGGCCGATATCTTCCACCCTTTTGCGCAGGATTATGTTGTCTGTGACCAGGTCTTTATAGATGGGGAAGCGGCCGCGCATGTATTTACAGAACTCTCTGGTGTCATTGATAAATTTTTGATCAATATCAGCGCTTACACCTCCAAATCGATAGTAACAATAGGTAAGTCTTGAGCCAGTAATCCTTTGCAAAATGTCCATGACAATTTCTCTATCAGCAAAGGCGTACATAATGGGAGTAAAAGCGCCCAGGTCTAAAAGATAGGCTCCCCACCACAAGAGATGTGAGTTTATACGGTTTAGTTCGCAGGTAATAACCCGAATATACTCGGCTCGTTCAGGGACTTCGAGACCCATGAGTTTTTCCACCGCACCTGCATAAGCCCAATTCCAGGCCAGGGCATGTAAATAATCCACACGACCCATATTGGGCAGATATTGGGGATAGGTCTTCACTTCAGCCATCTTTTCCTGCATGCGGTGGATATACCCCAGAACCGGTTCAGCCCTTAAAATGTATTCACCATCTATTTCCAGGATGATCCGCAAAACACCGTGGGTGGATGGGTGTTGCGGTCCCATGTTTAAAACCAGCTTATTTTCTTCTGGTGTGGGCTGAAAATTGCGCGTATAGAAGTCGCCGCTTTGTTCTATTTCGTCTAATTTAAAATCCAGCATTTTTATTTGTCTTTGTTGAATGTGTTTAGCCAGTTATCAAACTCTTCATCCTGTGGTGCGGTGACACACTCACAATCTGGCAAAATATGACTCAACTCTTTTTGTTTTTTCTTGTTTTTTAAAAGCGGGTGTTCGTTTAGATCTGGCGGCAACAACAGGGGGATAAGGTTCTTATGACCTTTAAAGTGAACACCAAAGAAATCATAACACTCTCGTTCATGCCAATCAGCCCCTGGGAAAATATGGGAGATGGTTTCTGCCTGTTGGTCATCTGAAATTAAGGTGCGTAAAGTAATACGGCCTGGATTGTCCCAATGGTCAAAATGATAAACCAGTTCAAAGCCTTCCTTTACGTGAACACAACAGACATCTTCCAGAAAATAGCCCAGGTTATCCAGCTCTTTTACTGCCGGGATAAGTTTGTCCAGAGAAATGCAAAAGTTTTTCATGGCTTTGGCCACCATCTTTTACCAGTAATTTTTTCCTGCAATTTAAAAAGACCCTCCAGAAGCCCCTCCGGTCTGGGGGGACAGCCAGGGACATAGACATCTACAGGAATAAGTTTGTCCACTCCTTCCACAATGGAGTATTGACCTTTAAAACAAAAAGGACCTCCAGATATGGCGCAGTTGCCCATAGCAATAACATACCTGGGCGCAGGCATCTGTTCATAAAGCCTGACTACCATTGGGGCCATTTTTTTAGACACTGTCCCGGCTACAATCATCAGGTCCGACTGCCTGGGCGAAGGCCTGAATACTTCGGCCCCAAACCGGGCAATATCAAATCTGGCCATGCCCACAGCCATCATTTCAATGGCGCAACAGGCCAACCCAAAGGTCATAGGCCATAAAGACATGGACCTGCAAACATCCACGAACTTTTGAGCCAGTTCAAGGTTGATAAAGGGCCCATCTACCTGAGTATGGGCATAGCTTAAACTTTGATCCGCCTGGGCCATGTAAATACTCCTTTTTTCCAGAAATAAATAATAGCGGCAAAAAGAATAAGTACAAAAATAAATATTTCAAAAAAAGGCATAAAGCCAGTACTTTGCGGATAAAATACTGCAACAGGAAAAAGGTAGAGGACATCAACATCAAAAGCCAAAAATAACAGGGCATAAAAATAGTAGTTGATGCCAAATCTGACCCATGCTGACCCATGAGGGGACATACCACATTCATAAGGCTGGAAAAGCGCCGGGGATTTGGCTTTGGGCGCTATTAAGAGTGAGGCAAGAATTGGTGCTGTCGCAAAAATAACTCCAGCCAAAAAGAAGATCATTATTGCCAGGTGCATCCATGAAAAGATCATCTTTTCTCCTCAAGTTTTAGTAATACGACTTACCGTTTTGTAAAACTTACACAAAAAATGTATTTTGTCGTATTTTTCCGGCAAGCGGTTTAATTTTTGAGGTTTTAAGTTGTGTTGGCGGATTAAATTTTGCCCTAATCTTTAGAAACAGATTTTATAGTTTACGATAACAATTTTTTTTCTTTTTCGGCAAGTGATTTTTCCAATAAATCGCCAAAACTTTTCATTTTGGCCTGTTCCTGTTCATAAACTGCTAACATGGCGTCAATTTTGCGGAAATATGGAAGGTAGGGTTTAAGGAAGGTGAAAATATATTTAGCAGTTATATAGAGGAGAATAAAAAGGGCTATATAACCGACCTTATCACCAAGGAAAGGAATTTTGAAGGGCAGAGGCAATTCCAGGTTGGAAAATCTATACTGCATCCACGCTAGTGCAAAAGGCGCAGGCCAGAGTGATGATGC
>CAJXJU010000150.1 GCA_913055195.1 uncultured Desulfohalobiaceae bacterium
AATAATTTTGATCCACTTTTAGGGTGCAAAAGTGGCGAGGAGGCCATATACTTCTTTCAGCTGGTCAATAGCGTATATGAGTATCGATCGATGATAATCACGACAAATAAAGAGTTTACGGCATTCTCACATTTTCATGCTAGGAGGTGAAAGCTACCGATTAAGGGAAAAATTGGGAAATTAGGATGAGGTCAGGTGGATCAATTTTGTTGTCCGGAAGTGGATCAAATTTGTTGGCCATTGACAAAAAGTGAGTGCAAACCTAGATAGGATGAGTAGGACGGGACAAAGGCGGGACAGAGGTCCTTATATTAAAAAAAGTGGGACAGAAGTGGGACAAAATGCCTAAAAACACAAAAAGGGTTTACGGTAATTTGCCGTAAACCCTTGATTTTCTTTGGTGGGCCACCAAGGAATCGAACCTTGAACCTCCGGATTAAGAGTCCGCTGCTCTGCCAATTGAGCTAGTGGCCCATTTGTGTTAAGTTAAGCTCTTGCGATGTGCTCAACGGAAGGTGTAATTAGACATCTCCTTTTTTTTTGTCAAGAAAAATTATTAACTTAAATCCTGTCATCGGCGCAAAATATGAAAGCACCATTAAAAATTTTTACCTTATTTATCATTGGCGTTCTCCTTTATATTGCATCTGCTTATGGAGAAGACTATCCCCTGCACACAAAGTGGGAAGTCTATAGACTTAATGCTCAAAAAAACACCAGGGCAAATTTCCAGGCACTGGCCATTTTATGGCTTACGCCCCAACATGGCTGGCACGCTTACGCGCATAATGCAACATCTTATGGACAACCAACAACTGTTTCAGCAACTCTTTTTGCCTCTGCTGACAATAACATGCGTCTGAAGCTGCCGGTCTTTTATCCTCCAGGCCAAAAACAGAAAAATATTTTTGACCCCAAAATAGAAGTCCAGGTCTATGAAGGACCTACGCCTATTTTCATTGCTTTGCCCACCATTCCAGACAAGGGGCAGACCATCACAGCGCATCTTCGCGTTCTTTTGTGTTCTAACAAGAGTTGTTGTCCTGTTGACACAAACCTTAAACTGAAATTCACTTCACAAATTCTAAACAACCTTAAACCAGCCCAAAACCAACCCTGGTGGCACATCTGGTTACAGTCCATTGCGCAATCATCCAGTACTTTGTCTTCATCATCCAGCCTGGAGCACTCCTCCAGGACTCAGCCTCCTGCATCTTCCATTCAACATTCAACATTCAACATTCAATATTACACTTTCACCCCCCGCTCATTTACACCACACCTTGAAGTCACAACTCTGGGCAGGGCAGCTCTTTTTGCCATTTTAGCCGGACTACTTTTAAATTTCATGCCCTGTGTCTTGCCTGTTATCAGTCTAAAACTACGGGGAATGATGCCAGAGCAAAACGAGGGTAATGATTTCACAGCAAGAAAAAGAAAATTCCGCTCACACAACTTCTTTTTTGCAACTGGAATGCTCATCTATTTTTCCATTCTGGCCCTGATAATTTCGTTCACAGGCATGGCCTGGGGGCAGATTTTTCAAAATTCCAGAATTATTCTCATCCTGAATCTGATTGTTTTTGCCCTGTCCTTAAGTCTTTTTGGAGTTTATGATCTGCCAGTTATTGACCTCAAGGCCAACACTTCCGCACCAGGCCATCCTCATATACAAGCCCTGTTTACAGGGATCCTGGCAACACTTCTGGCTACTCCGTGTAGCGGCCCTTTTTTGGGCGGGGTGCTGGCATGGGCACTAACCAGACCACCTTCTATCATTGCGCTGGTGCTCTTCTGCATTGGCATTGGCATGGCAAGTCCTTATTTATTAATGGCTCTTTTCCCTGGACTTGTCCGCTATTTCCCAAAACCCGGAACCTGGATGCTTTACTTAGAAAAGGCTCTGGGCTTTCTGCTTCTTGGAACCTGTATTTACCTGCTGGCTCTTTTGCCTGAAGAGCTTCTTTTTCCAGCACTCATAATGTTCTGGGTAATCGGGTTTGGGGCATGGATGTGGGGCAAATGGACTAACCTGAAGCAAAGTGGTCTGAAAAGATGGTCTATTCGCATTCTGGCCGTTATTCTGATCTTTTGCGCGGGTTTTCTATTGTTAAGAAAACCAGCTTACTCTGACCCCTGGGAAGACTTTACTGTTCAAAAATTTTCACGTCTTCTTGGACAGAAAAATTTTATTCTGGATTTTACAGCCAATTGGTGCACCAATTGCAAATTTCTGGAAAAGGCTGTACTCAAACCCGGTTTTATAAACAACCTGAAAGCAGAGTATAATCTGCGGTTCATACGCGTTGACTTAACCCATAACAACCCGGCTGGTCAGTATCTTCTTAAGGCTCTGGACAGTCATAGTATCCCAACTCTGGCTATCTTTTCCAGGGAAAACCCAGGAAGTCCCCTCATCCTGCGTGACCTTTTTTCTAAAAACCAACTTGTAAAAGCCATTGAAAAGGAACTGGGCAACTGAATCAAATTTAAAAAAACATATTTATTCCCCGCTTCCGCTTCCCCGTTTCCATTTATCACACCAGGACCGGATCATATTGCTGGCCGGTCAAACACCTGCCCCCATTTTTTGTTACCAAAAAAGTATTTTCCACGCCCACCATGCCTATACCTGGCAAACCAATTTTAGGCTCTAGCGCCAGAACCATATTCTCTTCCAATGGCTCATCAAATCCCCTGGCAATGACTGGATATTCATCAATGGCCAGACCAATACCATGCCCAACAAATTTAACCTTATTCACGCCAAGGGCCATAAATCCTTCGCTAAAACCGCTCTTTTCCGCTATCTTCAGGGATTGCTCGTACAAACGGGCTGGCACTGCTCCTGGCTTTAAATTTTCAGCTAAAAATTGTTGCACCTCTATACAAACCTTATGAGCATCCACTACTTCTGGCCCTGGTTTCCATTTTTCAGGGAAATACACCTGCGTCTTATCAGTTTGATAACCTTCCAGACAAAACCCTACATCCACCGTTAAAGGCTCATCTTCCCGCCACACTTTACCAGCATACCCCATGTGCACAACAGCAGGATGCTGGCCCCTAAGACCAACTGGTCCATTAAACACACTGGGATAATTAGCACTCTCGCCAGCAGCCACATGTCCCAGAAATATCTCTTCCCCACAATTTTGCATCCGCATCATACCGTGATGGCCCAGGGCAAAAAATATTTCCCAGACCTTAATGGATACTTCCCTTTCGGTCATTCCCGGTTTTATTTTTTGAGGCAAAAGATGATAAAGTCCCTGATGATGTCTTTGCCCGGCCAGTTCCATTTTTCTTATTTCCCACTGCGATTTCACCGCCCTTGTCCTGGCAATGAGCTGATCAATAGCCACAAAGTCGCGGCCGATCACTCTTTGTTGCAGAAGCTCTGCCAGTGCCCAGGAAATGCCTGTTTTTTCTACTCCAATGAACTTCGGCAATGGGATGTCAAAATCATGCAAAATGGTTTCTACCTGTCCAAAAGACTTAAAAGAAACAATATTTTTGAGAGGAGATTCAAGTCTGGCTCGCAGTTCTCCCCGGCGGCACATAAGTACAGGTTCGCCTTCAAAGGGAATGAAAAGCAGACCATTTGCCCAGGTGCCTGTAAAATAATAAATATTTAAACGGGAAAAAATAAACACTCCCTGGCAATCAGAACACTCCTTCTCCCACAACCCGCGCAACCTCTCCACGC
Organism: uncultured Desulfohalobiaceae bacterium; assembly: GCA_913055195.1. Taxonomy (GTDB): domain Bacteria; phylum Desulfobacterota; class Desulfovibrionia; order Desulfovibrionales; family Desulfonatronovibrionaceae; genus Desulfovulcanus. The sequence continues at coordinate 3,710 of CAJXJU010000150.1, forward strand.
GACGGGCAACTTCCTTTTCTTCCATTTTCTCAAGTGGCTCAAACAACCTTATCCTCCTTTTTACAACAAAGTATAATCCATCTTCCGCCTTCTTGGCTCAAAACCAGCACTTGAAATCAGCTTGCGCAGGTCTTCTTCAGGCAGTCTGAAATGCACCCCTGTTGCAGCCACAACATTTTCTTCGATCATTGTAGAACCAAAATCATTAGCCCCCCAGAAAAGGGCAAGCTGGCCTACTTTTGGCCCCTGAGTAACCCAGGAAGCCTGAATATTAGGAATATTGTCCAGAAAAATTCGGCTTAAAGCCAAAAACTTTAAATATTCCACAGAAGAAACCTCAAAAGAGGAAATTTTTGTATTCTTTGGTTGAAAAGTCCAGGGAATAAATGCAGTAAATCCTCCTGTTTTATCCTGCAACGCGCGAATCTTTTCCAGATGCTCAAGTCGCTCATCCAGCGTCTCAATATGACCAAACATCATGGTAGCAGTGGTTTTTAAACCCAGTTTATGGGCTTCTTCCATCACTTTTAGCCACTTATCTGCAGAATATTTATTGGGCGAAATCTCATTTCTCACTCTATCTACAAGTATCTCAGCGCCTCCGCCAGGTATAGAATCCAGGCCTGCCTCCTTGAGTTCAGAAATAATTCTGGCTATTGACAAACCGCTCTTTTCAGACAGAAAAATAATTTCCGGCGGAGAAAAGCCATGCACTGCCACCTGTGGAAAATTTGTTTTTAAAAATCTGAGCAAAGATTTATAGTAGGCAAGATCCAGATCAGGGTTCAGGCCACCTTGCAAAAGGATCTGATAGCCCCCTAGATCAACAGTTTCCTGTACCTTTTGTCCGATCTGCTCAAAGCTCAGGACATAACCGTGTTCGTGGCCTGGTGGACGGTAAAATGCGCAAAACTTACATCCTGAAACGCAGATATTGGTATAATTTATATTGCGATCCACTATATATGTGACTATCAAATCAGGATGAAGTTCCTGACGAATGGAATGTGCCATCTGGCCCAGATCAAAAAAATCTTTTTTTTGCCAGAGTTCTCTGGCCTTTGAAACAGTTACTCTTTGCATTATGTCACTCCAACAATTAAAGATTATAAAACTCAACTTTCGGAGTTCCGAAAGTTGAGAAATCCGAAATTCGAATATCGAA
>CAJXJU010000151.1 GCA_913055195.1 uncultured Desulfohalobiaceae bacterium
CCTAATTCATTAATTATATATGAACAGGGCCGACCTGACGATAGATTCCCAGGAGCGGAGGAAGTCTTGCAGGGGAAAATCAGTTTAGATGATTATCTTTTGCAGCAGGAAAAAGAGATCCTGGAGCGGGCCCTTGAGCGGACAAATAATCACAAAAGCAAAGCAGCTGCCCTTTTGGGGCTTAATCTTCGTCAGTTCAGGTACAGATTAAGTAAAGTGGGGCTTGGTCAGGCCGGTTCTGAATAGTGAGTTTTTGTTTTGTTAAAACCAATCATAGGATTAAAAGATGATGATTGCTGTTATCTCAGATACACATCTTGAAACGCCTAATGATGAATTAGGCTGGATTTATAGGGAGCATCTTGAACAGGCAGATGTGCTTATTCATTGTGGAGATATTGTGGGCCAGGACACCTGGGCTTTTTTAAATATCCATCCTGGATTTTATGCTGTGCGGGGAAATTGTGACTTTCAACTAACAGATTTGCCTTTTACTTTAAGCCTGGAATTGGAAGGTAAAAGAGTGGGGATTGCCCATGGTTTTGGCCGGGGAGTGAATGTGGGTGAAAGTTTGGCCCAGGCTTTTGGCCCTGAATATGATCTGATTCTTTTTGGGCATACTCATCGACGCTTCTGGGGTCAGGCAACAACCGGGGCATATCTTTTGAATCCCGGCTCGTTATTCTGCCCCAGGGATGGTCAATTCTCTTTGGCTAAGATATGGTGGCAGGATAATGTTCCACAGGTAAAGTTTGTAACGATTGTCTGGTAGATTGTTGAAAGGAAATTATTTTTTTTCATTTCCCCATAATCATAGATGAGATTGAGTAGGCACTTTTGTGGGCATCCGCTGAAATAATTTGTAAGTGGCTTTATATTTAAGGTGAACGAAATGATAAGGCAGTGGCTAGTTTTGACGCCAGGCAAGTTTGATGCTATTTTAAAGCCTGCACAAAACAGGAGACAAAAATAAAATAGGAGACAATATGAAAAAAGGAATTTTTATTGTCTTTTGTCTGGTGAATTTTTTCACGTTATTTCAGCTAGATGCAGTTTCAAAGAATTTGCCCAAAGTTTTTATAGTGATGAGCTACGAACAGGGGAATGTCTGCGGTCAGCCCCAGGAGGACGGGGTAATTGAAGCCCTGGAAAAGGCAGGCTTTAAGGATGGCGAGACAGTAAAATTTTACCATTTTTATATGGATACCAAGCGGACTTATAATACGCCTGCCGCAATTGAGAAACGGGGCGCAATGGCGCTGGAGGAGATTAAAAGGATTAAGCCTGATGTTGTTGTCACTATTGATGACAATGCTGCCAGGACAGTGATGTTGCCGCTGATTGGCACGGATATTCCTGTGGTATTTTCCGGCATCAACAAACAGCCTGAGGATTACAATAAGATTAAACATTTTATGGATTCCAGGAAACGGCCGGGCCGCAATGTGACCGGAGTTTATGAAAAGATACATATTTCAACTTCTTTCAGGGTAATGAAAAGTATTTTGCCTGGTTTGAAAAAGGTGCTTTGCTTGACAGATGAGTCGCCAACAGGCAAGGCTGTCAGGCGCCAGGTGGAAATGGAATTAGAGGCTGATCCTCCTAACATTGATTATGAGGTTGTAAGTGTAAAAAATTTTGAGCAGTTGCGAAATATCATCGAGTGGGTAAATAATGATCCTGGCATTGGTGCTATTTATTCTGGTCTGACATTATTAAAGACAAAAGATGGCAAGACCCAGACAGCGCCAGAAATTATAAAATACCTTGTAAACCATAGCAAGAAACCAGAGATGGGTGTTAATTCTGTTTTTATCAAACTCGGGTTGTTTGGCGGTGCTGGCGTGGATTTCAGAGCAATGGGACGCGCGGCAGGGAAAAAAGCAGTCAGAATACTTCAAGGTGTGTCAGCCTCTGAAATTCCTATAGAAGACGCCTGGGGGTATGCCATAGTCTTTAATCTGGCGCGGGCCAAAATGCTTGACATACAGGTTCCGCCGGATATTTTAGGAGCAGCGCGGGAGGTATATAATTTTATTCCAGGTATTTCCAGAGATAAAGAAAGCACTGTTTTCATTGTGCAGAGCTACGGTTCCGGTGTTGGGTGCGGTGCCTTAATAGAAAATGGAATGATGGAAATGTTAAAACGTTCCGGGTATATGGATGGAAAAATTCGATTTTTGCATTTTTATATGGAAACAGAAAGGAAATATTTAAGCAGAGAGGAAATAGAGGAACGCGGCAAGCTGGCTTTGCAAGAAATCTATAAAGTAGATCCGGACATAGTAGTGGTGCTGGATGACAATGCCATAGAATTTGTCATGCTGGACCTTGTAGGTACCAGGTATCCGGTGCTTTTTGGGGGTATGAATGTCTCACCGGAATACTATAACAAGAAGAAGTTGTTTATGAAAACACGCCAGAGGCCAGGCTTTAACGTAACGGGTGTGACAGAAGAACCTTTTTATGAAAAGACCTTTAAGTTGATGAAATATATCCTCCCTGAAGCCACAAAGGTTGTTGTTTTGTGTCCTGCCAGTACCCATTTTTTGCGATTGATGGGTATGGAATTTGAGCAACATCTCCGTCTTCATCCCGAATTATACCCCTTACAGGTGAAGGCATTTGAATATGTAACTACCTTTAAACGCTATAAGGAACTGATCAAACAATATGATAAGGACAAAGAGATAGATATCATTTTTTCCTTTGCCCCGAAAAGCTTGTTAAAAGAAGATAATACCGGCATTTCATTAGAAGAATGTATTGCCTGGATTTTGCACAATCAATCCAAACCAGGTTTTACATGGGTGGCCGATTGGGTAAGACTGGGATTTCTGGCCTCTGTAGGCATTGACCTTAAAGCTACAGGCAGGCAGCTGGCCCTGAAGTTGATGCAGGTGTTAAACGGTGAAAAACCTGGAGAGATTCCTATCAGCAGGCCTGTTGACTATTATATTGCCGTAAATCTGGCCAGGGCCAGGCAACTGGGTATTAAAATTCCTGTTGACGTGCTGGAAGCCGCGCAAGAAGTTTATAACTCTATGGCATTGTATCCGGAATTTGGGAAGTAAGTTGCAGAAACAAAGACCGGAACAACAAGGGCAATGAAATGAAGAAATCATATTCATTTAAGCCGCATAAACTAGATGGTCGGGTCCCCCATAAACCCTGGCTATATTCGTTGCGTTCCAGGATATTTGTGTTCATTTTAATAGTGATTATTGTACCAGTAATATTTTCTTATTTTTACCTCCATAAGTGGATAGATCATTATGCCGGAAAATGGATAATGACAGTGCTTACATCTCATCTGGCGAGCAGCGAGCTATGTCTGGCAAGTGAAATCGGGCATCTGGAAAGCATAACCAGGGCAATGTCCTGTGACAATACCATCAAGACTACTCTCAGACTGGGGATCAGGGGACAGTTGAATAGCTATCTGGGTCAACTGAGGACGAAGAATAGGGTTGCTATGCTGGCCGTGACAGATATGGAGGGCAATATTCAGGCCCTTTCTCCAGGAAGTACCTCTGTTTCAGGCAAATTGACAGAACATCCTCTGATCAGGGAAGCCTTAAAAGGTTTTTTTCTGGCCGGTCCAGTCAGGGAAGAAAACAATATTCTTTTAAATGCCCTGGGCGGAGACATAGATAGAGACAAGCCCTTTCTGGCTCTGGAATCTGCCTTTCCCATTCAGGTGAGGGACAAAGTAATAGGCGCTATTCTCGCTGCTTTGCCAGTGAACGGAAATGATAATCTTGTTTTGCAAATGAAGAAACATGCCGGCACAGATGCAGTAGCCATTGTGGCGGATAAACAAATTGTGGCCACAACTCTTGCAAAGGAAAAAGTTTTCAGATTGGGTATTTCTTTAATTCGTGCTATGGAGAATACTACTGGCATTTTTCGCTGTCGTTCAAAGGATAAAGTCTTAGACTTTGACTGTAGCTTCCGTTTGTTTCATAACCCTTTCCAAGACCCTGTGGCAGCGGTTGTTGTGATGGTGGATCATCATAAAAATCATGCCATATTGACCAGGGTCAATAGATTGATGGCCGGGGTTCTGGGGAGTGCTCTGTGTATGGTGCTTGTTCTTGGTCTTTTTGTCTCCCGTGTGATTTCTGAGCCAGTAAGCAAATTGGTTAATGTTATGGAGTCTTTTGAAAAAGGCGATCTGGATGCCAGGGTCCCTGTTAAAAGAAATGATGAAATCGGTCAGTTAGCGCATGGTTTTAATCGTATGGCAGAAAGGATTGCCGAGCATGTACGTGCTTTGCATGAAGAGATAGCCTCCAGAATCAGGGCTGAAAAGACATTGGCTGAGGAAAAGGAGTTGTTGTCAGTGACGCTGCGCAGCATTGGTGATGGGGTTATTTCTACTGATAGTAAGGGCAGAGTGGTTTTAATGAATAAGACAGCAGAGGAATTGACCGGCTGGAAGGAGCAGGAAGCCATTGGCAGGGAATTCACGGAGGTGTTTCCCATTGTCAATGGGACTACCCGTAAACCAATGGAAAATCCTGTGCATAAGGTACTGTCCACCGGCGAGGTGGTGGAACTGGCCAATAACACTGTTTTATTGGCCAGAGATGGAAAAGAGAGGCTTATTGCTGATTCCGCTGCTCCTGTTCTGGACAGCCAGAATAGAATTTTGGGCGTTGTGCTTGTTTTTCGGGACGTGACAGAAAAATACAGATTGGAGGATGAACTGGCCAGGGTTTATAAACTTGAGTCTCTTGGGGTTCTGGCAGGGGGCATTGCGCATGATTTTAACAATTTGCTGACTGGAATAATGGGTAATTTGAGCCTGGCCAGAAAGCTGGTAGAGGATAATTTGAAAATTAAACAGAGCTT
>CAJXJU010000152.1 GCA_913055195.1 uncultured Desulfohalobiaceae bacterium
GGCGCAAGTATCCTGTCTTCCAGGGCCTTTGGCGGGATTACTTCTTTTTTACAGGTGAGAAAAGAGATAGCCAGGGCAAAAATTGCCTGGAACGAGATAGAAAGTTTTTTAGAGCAAAAGCAGGTTGCGCGCAAAGTACAGCTCAAGGACGTAACCGGCAGATTGGAATGCAGGGATTTAACATTTGTTTATCCTGAAGCAACAAATCCCGTGTTTGAGCGTTTAAGCTTTGTGCTGGAGCCAGGCACGTCTCTGGCTGTAGTTGGCGCCAATGGCACTGGCAAATCAACATTTTTACGCTTGCTGGCCGGGTTGATCGCTCCGGGCAGAGGGTATGTTTTTGTTGATGGTCAGAACCTGGCACAGATGGATAATAAGTGGTGGCAGGAGCAAATCATCTATTTACCCCAGGAGCCTGGATTTTTACCCCTTTCCATACGGGAAAACATTTTACTGGGCAGGGAAGTGGAAGATGATGATTTGCAAAAGGCCATAGAACTTGCCGGGCTAACACATTTTTTGATTTATTCACCCCAGGGGCTGGAAACAATTTTACTGGATGGGGGGCTTAATCTTCCTGTTGGCATTCGCAAACGTATTGCCCTGGCCAGAGCAATTTTAAAACCCGGTAAAATAGTTATTATGGATGAGCCTACTGCCAGCCTGGACATGCAGGGCAGAAAAGCTGTTTATAATCTGCTCAATTTATTTCACAAACAGGGCAGGACCATTATTTTAGCAACTGATGATCCAGCAATATTAAAAGGCACTGGAGCGTTTGTGGATTTGAATTACAAGCCTGTGCCAAAGATTAAAACCAATCAGCGATTGCTGAGAAGTGGCGTGATTCAATGAATATTGTGCGCTATCATATTTTGCTGTTGACAATAGTTGCCATGATTGCAGCATTTATGCTCTGGGCCGCAATAACAAAGATTGATATTGTGAGCCTGGCCCAGGGCAGGGTAGAACCGTCTTCAAGGGTCAAAAAGATTCAGCATCTTGAGGGGGGTATAGTACGTTCTCTTCTGGTCAGGGAAGGAACTGCAATTAAAAAAGGCCAGCCTTTAATAGAGCTTGAGCAGATACAGAGCCGAAGCTCTGTGGCAGAGCTGGATATTGAAATAAATTCATTGCAGGCCGATATAATTCGTTTGCAGGCAGAGGCAGAAGGGTTCAGAGAGCCTGAGTTTACTCAGGAATTGATACAAAAAATACCGGATATGGTTGAAGAGAGCAAAAGGATATTCAGAGCGCGGCGAGAGAAATTTAATAGTGAGATAGCAGCAACACAGGAAATTGTGGCCCAGAAACAACAAAGCATCAAGGAGATTGAGGCCAGAATTGCCAAAAATAAAAAGGCGTTAAAGTTACTGCAAAAACAAATAGCCATCAGCAATGAGCTTTTAAAGGATGAATTGACAAGTGAGTATAAGCATCTTGACCTGTTGCGCAAAGAGGCTCATTTAAAAGGAGAGCTAAAAGAGGATGGCATTGCTCTTTTAAAGGCAAAGGCAGCTTTAAAGCAGGCAGAGAATAATTTGAACAAGCTCAGGCATCAGTATGAACAAAAGGCCAGAAGTGAGTTAAAAATGGCCATGCAAAAGATGGAGGAGCTAAAACAGCGGCGTAAAAAATATTCAGATGCTTATCAGCGTACAATAATTCGTTCGCCAGTAGATGGAATTGTCAAGAGAATGTATGTTTCGACCATTGGTGAAGTTGTGCAACCAGGCAAAACCATACTGGAAATAGTGCCATCAGACGACCGCCTGGTTATTGAAGCGCATCTTCCCATGCAGGATGTTGCCTATGTAAGGCCGGGCCAGACTGCAATTGTAAAATTAGCTTCAAGAGATGCCAGGCGATTTGGCCATTTAGACGCCAGAGTGGAAAATGTCAGCCCTGATGCCTTTTCAACGCCAGACGGACATACATTTTATCTGGCCAGGGTGGTAACGCAAAGAGATTATTTTGAGTGGGAACAACAGAAATATCCTCTGTTTCCAGGCATGATTGTGCTGGTTTATATCAAGACAGGTGAGCGCACTGTGCTGGAATATCTGCTTGATCCCTACCTGGAGCGACTGACCCACGCTTTTACTGAACGCTAATCTTTTTCTGGTAAACGGCCTGATTTAGCTATTAAGGGGTTTATCTTCAATGCTTTTTTTATGTCTCCCTTTTATCCTTAATTTTTTTTCTTTAACCTGAAAATTTATTGTAATTTTTGAGAGATTAATTATTGACTGCTTCCACCACAAGGTAGATGTCACTACGCCGCTTCACTAATAAAATTTTATAAACCAGAATCTATTTCAAGGAGGACTTTATGCCTAACAAAGCAGTGATTGCGTGGACCAGGGTGGATGAAGCCCCAGCACTGGCAACATATTCATTGTTGCCCATTGTCAGGGCAATGACAAAACAAGCCAATCTGGAGATTGAGCTTAGAGATATTTCACTGGCCGGAAGGGTTCTGGCTCAGTTTTCTGATGTTTTGCCGGAAGATAAGAGGGTGCCTGATGACCTGGCTTATCTGGGCGAGCTTGTTTTTAAGCCAGAGGCCAACATTATAAAGCTGCCCAATATTTCAGCAAGTTTACCGCAGTTAAAAGATACTATTAGCGAGCTTCAGTCTCAGGGATATGATTTGCCAGATTATCCAGAAGAACCTCAAAATGATAAGGAAAAAGAGATAAAAGAACGCTATGACAGATGTATTGGTAGCGTGGTTAACCCTGTTTTGAGACAGGGCAATTCTGACCGCAGATTGGCTGCTGTTGTTAAAGAATTTGCCAGGAAGAATCCCCACAAAATGCGAGATGTCTCCCCAGACTCAAAGAGTTACCTTGCGCACATGGTGAGTGGTGATTTTTATGATAATGAAAAATCCGTTACCATTGAAAGTGATACCACCATTAAATATGTTTTTACGGACAAAGACGGTAAGGAAACAACATTAAAAGAGCTAGAGGTTGGTAAGGGCGATGTTGTTGATGGCACTTATATGGACAGAAGAAAATTAAGAGATTTCTTCTCATTGGTTATAGATGACGCAAAAGATAAAGATATTCTCTTTTCCCTCCACGTTAAAGCAACTATGATGAGGGTTTCTGACCCTGTTATGTTTGGTGACGCCATTCGTGTGTATTATAAAGATCTTTTTGATAAATTTGGCAAAGAGCTGGAAGAGATTGGATTTAATCCTAATAATGGGCTTTCTGATCTTGAAGCAAGGCTTTCTAAGCTGCCAGAAGACAAGCAGGCTGAGATTAAGAAAGCTTTAGAAGATATTTATGCCAGACGTCCAAGGCTGTATATGGTTGACTCAGACAATGGCATTACCAATCTGCATCGACCAAATGATGTTATAGTTGATGCGTCAATTCCGGCTGTTATTAAAAATGGCTTAAAGGGCTGGGGGCCATCAGGAGAAGTTGATGATTGTGTGCTTACTGTTCCTGATAGATGTTATGCCACCATGTATCGGGAAATAATAGAAGATATTAAGGTTAGAGGCCAGTTTGATCCGACAAAGGTGGGTAGTGTTGCCAATGTTGGTTTGATGGCAATGAAAGCTGAAGAATATGGTTCTCACGACAAAACATTTTTCCCACCTGCTGATGGCAGTATAAAAGTTGTTGATAGCCAGGGCAATGTTTTGCTTGAGCATACCGTTAATGAAGGTGATATTTATAGAAGCTGTATTTCCAGGGATACAGCAATAAGAAATTGGGTTAAACTGGCGGTTGACAGGGCAAAGGAAAGTGGCTGGACTTTAGTGTTCTGGCTGGATGTGCTCAGGGCGCATGATAGAGAAATACTTAAGAAGGTAAAAGAAGAATTGCCCAATTATGATCTTGAAGGTATTGATTATTATATCAAACCGCCTCAGGATGCCATGAAGTTTACCTTAGAGAGGTTCAGAAATGGTCAGGACACCATTGCTGCCACTGGCAATGTGTTAAGGGATTACTTAACTGACCTGTTTCCGATTATTGAAGTTGGAACAAGTGCAAGAAGCCTTTCTATTGTGCCTCTTATTGCGGGTGGTGGTGTATATGAGACAGGTGCAGGAGGTAGCGCGCCAAAGCATGTTCAGCAATTTGTCAGGGAAGGGCATTTAAGGTGGGATAGTCTGGGTGAATTTCTGGCCCTGGCTGAGTCATTGCAGCTGGCCTATAAGCAGGTTGGTGATAAAAGGATTTTAGTTATTGCCAACGCCCTTTCTCAGGCTATTGGTCAATATCTTGAAAATGCCAGGACACCGAGCAGAAAGGCAGGGGAACTGGATACAAGGGGAAGTCATTTTTATCTTGCTCTTTATTGGGCGCAGGCATTGGCCGGGCAAACTGAGGATAAGGAACTGGCACAGAAATATGCTGAGGTTGCCAGGAAACTTGAGGAGAACGAGACAAAAATCTTAGAAGAGATTCTGGCTACTGAAAAGTCTCCTAAAGACCTGGGCGGTTATTATCATTCAGATCCGGAAAAGACCGAGCTTGCTATGCGGCCAAGCAAGATTTTCCGGGAAATTATTGACTCTATTTAGTCCTCAACGAGCACCTTCTGCAAAGGCAGTAGGTGTTCGCATTTATTATTTAAGGGACAGGAGAAATCAAGTTGACATTTTTCGCCTTTTTTGGTATGCATGTTTGCAATTAAGTCAGTAATCACGGAGGTATCCACCATGCCACGCATTCCCAGAATGCTTGTAACTGACGAGCCTGCTGTCTATCACGTTATTTCAAGAACCGCTTTGCAGGGATTGCCCATTACTGACACAGATAAGGAAGTCTTCCTCAAAATCCTCAAATTCCTGG
>CAJXJU010000153.1 GCA_913055195.1 uncultured Desulfohalobiaceae bacterium
AAAACGAGCTTAGACGTGTCCAAACCTTTGTCCAGCATGGAAGAAAACGTGCTTTTCTCAGCTCCGAAAGTTGAGTCTTTACCTTTTACCTTTTAACCTTTTTACCTTCAACCTTAAACTTGCACATGGAAAAAAATAAAAACCAGATAACTCTGGAAAAAAATGACCTCATTCAGTTTGAGCCTGTTTTACAAAAATTCATAAAAGAAATCTTTTCTTTTAGCTCCCACAGCCTTTACTTTCCGCAAACTATTCCAGACCAGCTAAAAGGCAGTGAACAATTAAAACCTGTTCTGGAAAAAGATAGGTTGCTTTTACCTTTGATGTTCAGAGGCAACTTTCTTGGCCTCTTTGTAGCTAGAGAGATTGACTCTGCTCAGGTAAAACCCATGCTGCCCTATCTTGTCACCATGACTTCTCTCTGTCTGGACAAGCTCTATCTATATAAAACCAGCATAACTGATCCCTTAACAACCCTGTTTAATCACAATTTTTTCCAGAAAACCCTTGAAAATGAGATTGAGAGCATCTTAACTCACCTGACTTTAGGCCCAAACTCCAGCCTGGACGCAAGCCTGAACGGATATAGCGCTACTTTTGGCCTCATCCTTATTGATCTGGATCACTTTCAAAGAATTAATGACAATTTTGGTTATGAATTTGGAGACACAATTTTAATACGGGTAGGCCAGGAACTGAAAAAACTCTGTCCGGAAAAATCAGTCCTGGCCCGGGTAGAAGGAGATACTTTTGCCCTTTTCTATCCCCACTCTTCTCCACGTAAATGTATTAAACTGGCTAAAAAACTCAAATCCAGCATCTCCAGCCTTATCTTCTCCTATCCTTTGTCAGACGAACAAATCTCTGTTCATGCAAGTTTTGGCATAGTTAATTTCCCTGAAGACATTCTGGGTCCTCAATTCCAGAAAACCGTTACAGAACTTGCCCGCATCCTGGTAGAAAAAGCCAGGCGCGCCCTGGGTGCAGCCAAAATAGATGGCGGCAATCAAATTTATTCATTTGCCAGGATACTGACTCAAGGCGGATTAGTTCTAAAAGCCCTACCCTTGGGACGGCTTGTCATCAACCTGGGCAAATGTGTTGATGCCCGCGAAGGACAGAGGTTCCTGGTCTGGTCTAAAAAAACAGCTCTTCCTGTCTCAAAGCCAGACAAATCAGAAAGCCTTTATTCGCTTATTCCAAAAGGAGAAATAGCCATTATTGAGGTACAGGATGAAATCTCTATTGCTGAGGTATTGTTTTTAAATGATCCTGCCTGGACAATAGAACCTGGCGACCGCCTGACGCTGATTGAAGATGAAAATGTTATTGACCAAAACGATCCTGAACCAGATAGAAAAACCCAGAAAAATCCATTGACCGGGCTTTATTCCTTTCGTGACTTCCTGGCTGCCTGGAATCGAGTCAAAGAATCCAGTTCTTTAATGGGTATGGCGCTGATCTGCATGGAAAAATTTCCAGATACAGATAACGACATTCAGGCTGAAAAGCTCGTCCAGGAACTATCGCTTATGGCCCGCAAAATTTTCCCGGATGGAGCCATAGGAGGACGATACAGTCTAAATTGTCTGATTTTTTATCTGCCCAATGTAGATAAAGATCAGGCCATGGAAATGTGCCTTGAATTAACCAGACAGGCTCTGGCAAAATTTGACCTCAATTTAAACATAGGACTGGCCTGTTATCCTTTTCTTAATTTTAGCCCGTCCCATTTACCCATCAATTGTCGCAAGGCCCTTGACCATGCGCTATTTCTAAAGCCACCAAGGATTGCCTGTTTTGACTCCGTTTCCCTGAACATCAGTGCAGACCGTTTCTTTGCCCAGGGAGACATTTATCAGGCCATGGAAGAATATAAACTTTCATTGGCTGCTGACGAAAAAAATAACCTGGCCCGCAATTCTCTTGGAATTTGCTATGCCCGGCTGGGCCATCTGGATATGGCTAAACAAATTTTTCAGGAAATCATTGAACAGGAGCCGGATAATCTCATGGCCAGATATAACTATGCGTGTGCCTGTTTGAAATTAAATGAAGTTTCAGAGGCACAAAAATCTTTTCACCAATGCCTTGAACTAAGTCATGGACACTGCTTCAGTTTATTTCGCCTTGGACAGATAGAAGAAAACAAAGGCAACCTGGAAAAAGCCTGGCAATACTATCATGATGCCAGGCAAACAAAGGAAGGTGAAAAGCTTGCGCCCAGACATCTTGCGAGAGTAGCCTATAAAAGAGGTGAGCAGGAAAAGGCCAGGGAATATTTGCATGAGGCCCTGGTTTACAATCCCAAAGATGCGTATGCGTTAAACCTTCTGGCCAGGATATATCTTGAAAGCGGTGACGACCCTGAAGTGGCTGAAACTCTGGCCAGACAAAGTGTAAGCCTCAAACCAGACAATGGTGCATTCTGGGAAGTTCTGGCAAAAACCCTGGAACTCCAGGGCAAAACTGAGCAAGCTCGTAGGGCCAGGGCCCGCGTATAGTCAGTGAACAGTTAACAGATCTTGCAAACCTTAAACATTAAAATAAGAGATAGAAAATGCTGGAAAAGATTACTCCTCAAGCAACTGTTCTGGATGTAGTTTCCACCTACAGGCAAACAGAAAAAGTGTTTCGTGCATATGACAGGGTGGCAGGAGAATGTATCTGTTGCAACTGCTTATTTTGCACCCTGGAAGAAGTAGCTAAAGAGTATGGCATTAATCTGGAAAATTTACTTCACGATCTAAAGTCAGCTACTGAAACATAAATGAAAATCCACATTCTAAAAGAATGACTTAACTGCAAAAAAGTTCAAATTATCGTTTTTAATAAATCAGAGCACCAAAAGTATTTGGTGCTCGACAGGATTGTTATTGCTTAACCTCTTGAAAACATTGAACATTGAACGAAGCCTGCAAAAAGTTCCTTTTTGCAGGCGAATCAAGAATCGGAGTCAAATCAATGTCTAAAATAATCTTTCTTGGCCTGTCCGGGGGGCTGGGAGCCATTAGCCGCTATTTCATTGCTGGCCTTGTGCAAAACCATTTTAATTCCACATACCCTTTTGGCACAATGGCTGTTAATCTCCTGGGCTGTCTGGCTTTTGGTTTTATCTGGGCATTTCTTGAAAACAAACTATTTTTGAGCCCCTCACTTCGACTTTATGTGCTGACCGGATTCATGGGAGCCTTTACCACCTTTTCCACTTATAGCTTTGAAACTGCCAACCTGATACGCTATTCCCAGTGGTTCTGGGCAGTGCTCAATCTGCTGGGACAAAATGTTTTAGGCATCTGTCTGATTTTTCTGGGCATGTTTTTAGCCAGGCTCCTGGGAAGCTAGGAAGTTGAGAGGGCGTAGGGGCAGATTCCATATCTGCCCCGTCAATAAAAAAATTTAACTCTATGAAAAAAAATATTGACTTTAAAATTCAATTTGCATAGATAGCACTTCTCGGTTGCGAATGAGAGCAATCAAAATTCCCCGGTAGCTCAATCGGCAGAGCGGGTGGCTGTTAACCACTAGGTTGGCGGTTCGAGTCCGTCCCGGGGAGCCAGAAAACAAGGCCCCGTACAGCGGGGCTTTTTTATTTTGTGGCACCATCATGACAATTCCTCCTGACTTTGATTTAAAAAACTATACATTCGACCTTCCAGCAGACAAAATTGCCCAAACTCCGGCCCAAAGGAGAGAGGCCTCTAACCTGCTCATCTTAAACAGGCAAAAGGGAACTCTGCACAAAAGCTCCTTTTCCAGTATCCACAAATTTATTCCACCTGGCTCACTTCTGGTAGTGAATAACACCCAGGTTCTGCCTGCCAGACTTGTTGGCCGCAAAAAAACCGGAGGCAAGGTTGAATTTCTCCTTTTAACCCCACTGCCTTTGATAAAGGCCGAAAAACAAAATGGCGGCTGGCTCTGTGCAAAAGCAGAAGGCTTGCTCAAGGCATCAAAAGGGCCCCGTGCAGGAGAAGAAATATGTTTTCAAAATGACTTGAAACTAACTGTTCTTGAGCGAAAAGATTTTGGCAGGTGCAGGGTAAAACTATTCTGGCAAGGCGATTTAGCCAGGCAGTTCATTAATTACGGCAAAATGCCACTGCCGCCATATATTCGCAGAGAGGACAATGACCTGGATCGCCATAGATATCAAACTATTTATGCCAAAAAAGAAAAATTGGGCTCGGTTGCCGCGCCTACAGCAGGGCTTCACTTTACTGAGGAAATAAAAAGCAAGCTTGCAACATGCGGAATCACCTGGGCAGAAATAACTTTGTATGTTGGATACGGCACGTTTTCTCCCATCCGCTGCCGGGATATTCGTGAACATAAAATGCACGCAGAATACATTGAGGTCACGAAAGAAACTGCCCAAAAAATAGAGCAGGCCAAAAAAGAAAAAAGACCCATAGTTGCTGTCGGCACAACCACTGTCAGGACACTGGAGAGCATGGCCCAAATAACAGGCGGGATCAACCCTTACCGGGGCTGGACAGACCTGTTTATCAAGCCTGGTTTCAAATTTCAGGTTATTGATCACTTAATCACCAACTTTCACCTTCCTGGCTCTTCTCTCATCATTCTGGTCTCCGCCCTGGCCGGCAGAGAAACAATCTTAAATGCCTATCAATTTGCCATAGAAAACGATTTTCGCTTTTTTTCTTATGGCGATGCCATGTTGATTCTATAAAAAAACTCAACTTTCGGAGTTCCGAAAGTTGAGTTAGTTATCCTGCGCGAAGTCGGCGCCACCAGCAGAACCCATCTGCACGATTATGAGCAGGCTATCGGCCCGGAAACAGCAGCCCTT
>CAJXJU010000154.1 GCA_913055195.1 uncultured Desulfohalobiaceae bacterium
TAGATTGCGCAATTCTTGAGCTTTCACCTTACATCTCCTTTTCCACAATAGCAGTTTTAATCGGTAATTTATAAGAAGCCCTTTTTAAGGCTTCTTTTGCCAGGTCAATATCAACCCCTTTTATTTCATACAAAATTTTTCCAGGCTTAACAGGACAACACCAGCCTACAGGAGAACCTTTTCCTTTACCTTGTCTGGTTTCAGCGGGTTTTGCTGTAATGGGCTTGTCAGGGAAAATACGAATAAAAACCTTTCCGCCTCTTTTTATATGACGCATCATTGCTACACGAGCTGCTTCTATTTGCTGGTTCGTGATTTTGCCAGATTCAAGAGCCTTTAATCCAACTTCCCCAAAGTTTATTTCAGTGCCTCTTGTGGCTTTTCCTTTGATTCTACCTTTTTGTTGTTTGCGAAATTTTACTTTTTTTGGGCTAAGCATCGTTATTTAACCTCATTTAATATGTCACCTTTGTAAACCCAAACCTTTACACCTATTACTCCGTAAGTTGTTTTAGCTATTGCAAAACCATAATCTATATCTGAACGTAATGTATGTAAAGGTACGCGACCTTCCCTTTGCCACTCAGTTCTGGCTATCTCCGCACCTGCGAGTCTTCCTGAACAGGATATCTTGATCCCTTGAGCTCCAAACTTCTGAGCTAAGCTTATAGACCTTTTCATGGCCCTCCTAAAAGCGACCCTTCTTTCTAATTGTAAAGCTACATTTTCAGCTACTAATTGCGCATCTGTTTCTGGGCGTCTAATTTCATTAACTTCTATAACAATATCATAATTAAATTTCTTTTTGAGTTCATGCCGGAGCTTTTCTATCTCAACACCTTTCCGCCCAATAACAATGCCTGGCCGGGCTGTATATATAATCAACCTTACCTTATCAGCGGCTCTCTCAATTTCGATTTTTGAAATTCCCGCGTGATATAGCTTCTCTTTTACAAATTTTCTTATCTGCTTATCTTCATAAACATACTTTGGATAATTAGCTTTGCTATACCAGCGTGACAACCAGTTTTTATTGTAGCCTAATCGAAAACCGTAAGGATGTACTTTTTGACCCAAAACTCCGCCCTCCTATAGCTCATCTACTATTACAGTGATATGACTAGTTCTCTTTAAAATTCTATATGCCCGGCCCATAGCTCTCGGCTGAATTCTTTTCCAGGAAGGGCCACCATCGACCCGTACCTGTTTAACATATAAATTATCAACATCTAAACTATAATTTTCTTCTGCGTTTGCCAGGGCTGAATTCAAAACTTTATTTATTATTTTCGCAGCCTTTTTTGGTGTGTACTTTAAGATATTTAAAGCGTCTTCAATTGGCTTTCCTTTAATTATCTCCGCGACAATACGTGCCTTGCGTGGCGAAATCCTTACATATTTTGCTGTAGCTTTTGCTTCCATAACTTAACCTTCAATTATTTTTTTCCTTTTGCCTTACTCTTTTTATCAGCAGCATGACCATAATATGTTCTGGTAGGAGCAAATTCTCCCAATTTATGCCCAACCATATTTTCTGTTACAAAAACTGGAATAAATTTTCTACCATTATGTACAGCAAATGTAAGACCTACCATTTCAGGAATAATTGTTGATCTCCTTGACCACGTCTTAATAACTTTTCTACTACCTTCTTCCTTGGCCTTAATTACTTTTTTTAGCAGATGATCATCAACAAATGGACCTTTTTTAACTGATCTGGGCATAATTACTCCTAATTATTTAGTCCGCCTTTTTACTATTAATTTTGTTGACTGCTTCTTTGGATTTCTTGTCTTGTAACCCTTTGTTGGCCAGCCCCAGGGGGATACAGGATGTCGTCCACCTGAACTTTTACCTTCACCACCGCCAAGTGGATGATCTATGGGATTCATAGCAACACCCCTAACTTTAGGCCTACGACCAAGCCAACGATTCCGACCGGCCTTACCAATTGATATATTTTCATGGTCAACATTTCCAACCTGTCCCACTGTTGCTATATTTGTGGCTAGCACATTACGCATCTCACCTGATGGAAGCCTTAACAAGGCATACTTTCCTTCTTTAGCGACCAACTGAGCATAAGTTCCAGCTGAACGGGCCAACTGGCCTCCCTTTCCGGGATAAAGCTCTATATTATGAACAATCGTACCCACTGGAATCTTTGCAAGAGGAAGTGCATTTCCAGGCTTTATATCTGCCTTTTCGCCTGCAACAATCTGATCTCCCACCTTTATACCCAGCGGAGCTAAAATATATCTCTTTTCTCCATCAGCATAAGTTAACAAGGCAATTCTTGCACTTCTATTGGGATCATACTCAATAGATGTAACTTTAGCAGGTACATCAAATTTATCCCGCTTAAAATCAATTATTCTGTATCTTCTCTTGTTACCGCCACCGCGCCGACGGGATGTAATTCTTCCAAAATTATTACGGCCACTTTTCTTAGAAAGTCCAATTGTTAAGGACTTCTCAGGGGTTGTCCTTGTAATCTCTTCAAATGTAGATACAGTCTGAAATCTTCTCCCAGGCGAAGTTGGCTTAAGCTTTCTGATAGCCATTTTATACCCCTTCAAAAAATTCTATTTTCTCACCCGCTGAAAGAGAAACATAGGCTTTTTTGTAGCCAGGCTTCTTGCCAACTACACGCCCAAATCTCTTTCTTAGCACTGGCCTCCGTCTTACTATATTTACCTTTTCCACCTTTACATTAAACAGCGACTCAACAGCGTTCTTTATCTGATACTTATTTGCGTCAGGATGGACAAGAAAAGCTACCTGATTATACGCATCCTTCATCAAGGTCGCCTTTTCTGAAATCAGAGGCTTAATCAGAATTTGTGTATTATCCATAACTAGCCTAACCTCTCATGCAATTTCTCAACCGCCTGTTTATCTAAAATCAATTCCTGATGCCTTAAAATATCATACACAGTCAGTGAGTCTTGTGTTACGACCTGAACACCAGGAACGTTTCTAGCGGAAAGTTCAAGATTGTTATACTTTTCTGCGAGAACAATCAAGGGTTTTTTCAAACTTAATTTATTTTTTATCTCTACAAAATTTTTGGTTTTTATTTCTGGAAGCTCAAATTTTTCAATGACCTTTAAACTATCTTCTGAAAGCCTTGCAGAAAGGGCCATTTTCAAGGCAAGCCGTCTAACCTTTTTATTTAACTTAAAGGAATAGTCCCTTGGCTGCGGCCCATGAGCTACAGCCCCACCTCTCCACAATGGAGAACGAATTGTGCCCGCTCTGGCTCTTCCTGTTCCCTTTTGCCGCCATGGTTTTTTTCCACCACCTCTTATTGATGAACGATTTTTTACACTGGCACAGCCTGCTCTTTTAGCGGCCAGATGATATCGAACGGCTTGATGTAAAATTTCAGGCTTGACAGCTACTGAAAAGACTTCATCTTTCAATTCAATTTCGCCTACTTCCACATTATCCTGAGAATATACTTTAGTCTTTATCATTTTATGCCTCTTAGCTCTTCTTTCGTAATATGACAAAACCATGCTTTGGGCCTGGAACTTGACCTTTTATCAAAACCAAATTGTCTTCTGGTCTTATGTCCACAATTTCAGCATTTACATAAGTTACCTTTCTATTTCCCATTTGACCAGCCATCTTTTTACCCTTAAAAACTCTACTGGGCCAGGCACACTGCCCAATAGAACCTGGTGAACGATGAACTTTTTCATGTCCGTGCGAGGCCGGCATTCCGCCAAAGTTCCAGCGCTTCATTACCCCTGCAAAGCCTTTACCTTTTGATGTACCAGTTACCTTAATCTTTTCTCCAGGCTGAAAAATTTCAACAGTTATGTCCTGTCCAAGCTCATATTGATCAATATTTTCAACTCTAAACTCTTTTAGATGCTTAAAGTAACCGCGCTCTGCCTTTTTTAAATGACCCTGTTCTGGTTTATTTAACCTATGGCCTGGAACTTCTTCAAAAGCCAATTGAATTGCATTGTATCCTTCTTTATCCTGGCTCTTCTTCTGGATTATTGGACAAGGACCAGCCTTGACAACAGTTACAGGGATAACTGATCCATCTTCAGCAAAAATTCTTGTCATTCCAACTTTTTTTCCGATAATTCCCAAACTATTGCTCATTTTGTCCTCACACTATAGCTTTATTTCAACATCAACACCAGCAGGTAAATTCAACTTACCCAATGCATCTACGGTTTGTTGTGTTGGTTCTAATATATCCAAAAGCCTTTTATGGATACGCATCTCAAATTGCTCACGAGACTTCTTATCAACATGAACAGAACGGTTAACTGTTACTTTATGAATTCTAGTTGGCAATGGTATTGGGCCAGCAATACTAGCGCCTGTATTTCTGGCAGATTCTACTATATCCGCTACAGCTTTATCTAAAATACGACAATCGTATGCCTTTAATTTAATTCTAATACGATCACTATTCATGGTTACCATAGTATCTACTCCATAATTTCTGAAACAACACCTGCACCTACGGTCCTGCCGCCTTCACGGATAGCAAACCGGAGTCCCTTCTCCATGGCTATCGGGGCTATCAACTCCACCTCAAATGTGGTGTTGTCACCAGGCATGATCATCTCTACTCCATCTGGCAGCGTTACCACTCCTGTCACGTCCGTTGTCCGAAAATAAAACTGGGGACGATAGCCTGAAAAAAATGGTGTGTGACGTCCACCCTCTTCCTTATTCAATACATAGACTTCCGCCTTAAACTTGCGATGCGGCGTGATTGTTCCTGGCGCTGCCAATACCT
>CAJXJU010000155.1 GCA_913055195.1 uncultured Desulfohalobiaceae bacterium
TCGCCTGTCCCCGCTAGCTGTAAATTGCGAGTTTCGACTTTTTGCAGGCGACTCTCTTCAATAGCTACTCGATCAGAAAGCTTATTTACTAAATTTAAAAGATCATTTTTTTGCACCATTGTAGTTACCATGCTATCTCCTCTTTAATAATTTTAAACCATCGCTTTCACCAACCCATCTATGGTAAAGTCTTCTGGCTGAATGTGTGGGTCAAAACCATACTTTTGTAAAGTTTTCGCTGTGATCGGACCAATACAGGCTAATTTTATATTACCAGATAATACATAAGGTTTAAGTTTTTCAGCATCCAGAATACTAAAAAAATTATCCACTGTGGAAGAACTGGTAAAGGTAACATAATGAATTTTTCCACTCTGGAACTGCTCTAACAGAGCATCAACATCAAGAGATTGCGCTAAAACAGTTTCATAAACAGGTAACACATCTACATCTGCTCCAGCAGTGCGAAGAGCTTCTGGTAGTACCTCTCTGGCTTTTTTAGCCCTGGGAATAAGCACTTTTTTGCCCTTGATCCCCAATTTTAAAAGTCCATCTACCACAGATTCCGCCACGTATTTATCGGGAATAAAGTCAGCAAAAATTCCCCTTTCTCTCAAAGCAGAGGCTGTTGCCGGGCCAATGGCTGCCACCTGTGTAAGCCCCAGGGCACGGGCATCATAGCCCATACCTCTTAGTTCCTGCCAGAAAAATTTAACGCCATTAACAGAAGTAAAAATAATCCACTGGTAAAAATCCAGATCAGTTATGGCCTGTCTTAAATGAGAATAATCATCTAACGGTTTGATCTTAATGGTTGGAAATTCATAGCAGCACGCGCCAAGTTCTTCCAGCTTGCTTACAAGGGTGCTGGCCTGTTCCCTGGCACGGGTAACAACCACGCCCTTACCCAGAAGAGGCAACTTTTCAAACCAATCCAGCCTGTTTTTTAATTTCACCACTTCCCCCACCACCAGAAGCGATGGTGGCCTGAACCCCTTAGCTCTGGCAACTTCAGGGATTTCAGCAATAGTAGAAACCAGTGTTCTCTGGCGACAGGTTGTTCCCCAGTGGATAAGGCTGGCCGGCATATCAGAACGCATACCAGCCTGGATAAGGTTGGAGCTAATATATTCCAGATTTTTCACGCCCATAAAAAAGACCAGAGTGCTTGTTCCGGTAGCTAAAGCCTGCCAGTTGTGCGCGCTCTCCGGTTTATCAGGATCCTCATGACCAGTAATAAACGACACTGACGAAGCATACCTTCTATGTGTAAGAGGAATGCCAGCATAGGCCGGCGCTGCCACAGCTGAAGTCACGCCCGGAACTACTTCAAAATCAAGGCCAGCCTGAATAAGTTCTTCTGCCTCTTCCGCACCCCGGCCAAAAACATAAGGGTCTCCTCCTTTAAGCCTGGCCACAATTTTGCCTTTGCTGGCCTTATCTATCAGCAATTCATTAATCTTATCCTGGGGCAGGGTATGATCTCCGCCTTTCTTGCCCACGTAGATAATTTCTGCATCCTTGCGGCAAAACTTTAAAAACTCCTTGTTAGCCAGGTAATCGTAAACAACAACGTCAGCCTTTTCCAGAATATTTTTGGCCTTGACGGTCAAAAGCCCGGGATCGCCAGGCCCTGCTCCTAGTAAATAGACTTTAGACATCGCTTCGCTATCCCCCTGTTCCTATCTTCCCATCTTCCCTTTGCGTCTTTGCGTCTTAACGCGAGCATCATAGGACACTAAATAGGACACTAAATCTTGCGCCCCTACCCATTCTTCAAATCAGCAAGCCGCTCTCTTAATTTTTCCAGCTTTATTTTCTTGTCCTCAAATTCTTTCAGCTTAAGCTTTTCTTTGTCCACCACATGCGCAGGAGCCTTGTTTACAAAGCCTTCATTGGCCAGTTTGCGGCTGACAATTTCCAGTTCTTTATTAATTTTCTTCAATTCCTTATCAAGCCTTGCAAGTTCACTTTCTATATCCACCAGGTCTTTGACCGGGACATAAAGCTCATATCCCTTTACCACATTAGAAGCTGAACCAGACGGCGGAGTTAAATCAGGCTCGATTTCCAGAACTTCCAGCCTGGCCAGATGCATGATTAAATTTTTCTGAGTAAGCAAAAAGTCTCTATCATCTCCATCAGCTCGCAGATAAAGTTTAAGCCTTTGTGCTGGAGCAATGCCTAACTCCGAGCGAATATTGCGTACACTAACTACAACATCCTGTAGAAATTGCATCTTCTCTACTATATCCGGTTGCAAGCACTCGGCCCTGGTTTCAGGATAGCTTTCTTGAGCCAGATTAAGATTTTTCTCTCCCGGAATATAGCTCCATACTTCCTGAGTTACAAAAGGGATAATAGGATGCAAAAGAATCAAAATCTCCATTAATACCTGTTTCAAACAGGCCCGCGCCCCGGCTTTGACTGCTTCATCCTCACCATAAAGCTCTGGCTTGATCATCTCCAGGTACCAGTCACAAAACTCATGCCAGACAAATTGATATAAAGTCCCGGCTGCATCATTAAACTGGTAAGCCAGAAGGGCCTTGCGAACCTCTGATTTTACTTCTTCTAAGCGATGTAAAATCCATTGGTGGGCTAAACCACTTAACCTGGCTGGTTCAAACTCAACTTTTTCTTCCTCTGTCTCTTCCGCTAAGTGCATCAGCGCAAATCTGGCAGCATTCCAGATCTTATTGATAAAGTGGCGGTAACCTTCAATTCGCTCTTCACTCATCTTGATGTCCCGGCCCATGGCAGCAAAAGCAGTCAGAGTGAACCTGAAGGCATCAGTGCCAAATTTATCCATCATCAGCAGCGGATCAATAACATTGCCCTTGGATTTACTCATTTTCTGTCCCTGGGCATCGCGAACCAGAGCATGAATATAGACATGGCGAAATGGGACATCCTTCATAAAATGCAGTCCCATCATCATCATGCGGGCTACCCAGAAAAATAAAATATCAAAACCTGTGACCAGAACTGAAGTTGGATAAAACTTTTCCAGTTCATGGGTCTTTTCAGGCCACCCCAGAGTGGAAAATGGCCACAAAGCAGAAGAAAACCAGGTGTCCAGAACATCTTCTTCCTGGCTTAAATGGACGCTTTTACACTTGGGACACTCTGGCGGATCTTCCCTGGCCACAATCAAATGGCCGCAGGACTCACATGTCCAGGCTGGAATCCGGTGTCCCCACCAGATCTGTCGGGATATACACCAATCTTTTATATTATCCAGCCACTCAAAATAGGTTTTGGTCCAATGCTCAGGGAAAATTTTTGTCTTGCCATCTGCTACAGCATCTCTTGCTTTTTTGGCCAGAGGCTCAACTTTGACAAACCATTGTTTGGAGACATAAGGTTCAATAACGGTATGGCAGCGATAACAATGTCCAACACTATGGCGCAAATCTTCTTTTTTGACCAGAAAACCCTGTTCCTCAAGCAATTGAACAACCTTTTCCCTGCACTCAAACCTATCCAGTCCAGCAAACTCAGGCCCGGCCTGCTCATTCATCCTGCCCTCATCATCAATAACCTGAATAAGGTCCAACTGATGTTTCTTACCCAGTTCAAAGTCATTCATATCATGGGCAGGGGTCACTTTGAGACAACCAGTGCCAAACTCTCTGTCCACATAGCTATCAGCAATAATGGGAATTTTTCTCTGCACTAAGGGCAAGATGACTTCCTGACCAACTAAGTGACTATATTTTTCATCTTCAGGATGCACAGCCACAGCAGTGTCGCCGAGCATGGTCTCCGGCCTGGTAGTGGCCACGATCACCTCTCCCTTAGCGTCCGTGCCACCTGCCAGGGGATATTTAATATAATAAAGCGCGCCCAGGACCTCCTCGTGTTCAACCTCCAGGTCTGCCAGGGCAGTATGACATCTAGGGCACCAATTGATAATATAATCACCCTGATAAATTAAACCCTCTTCATAGAGGCGAACAAAGACTTCGCGCACTGCCCTGGATAGCCCCTGGTCCATGGTAAAACGAAGCCTTGACCAATCTACAGAAGCGCCAATACGGCGTATCTGATTTAAAATCTTATTGCCATACTCCTCTTTCCACTCCCAGACCCGTTTAATAAACTTTTCTCGTCCCAGCATCTGTCTGGTCTTACCCTCTTTTGCCAGGGCCTTTTCCACCACGTTCTGAGTGGCAATGCCAGCATGGTCTGTGCCAGGCACCCAGAGCACATCATAACCAAGCTGACGGTGAAAACGGCACAATATATCCTGCAGAGTCAAATTCAGGGCATGGCCCATGTGCAGGGTTCCGGTGACATTGGGAGGAGGGATAACTATGGAATAAGGTTTTTTAACTTTGTTAGCATCAGGGCTAAAGCTCTTTTTTTCTTCCCAGAACTTAAGCCATTTTTCTTCCACACCTCTGGGATCGTAACCTTTAGACAATTCTTGTGCACCCATATCTATCTCCTTTTACAAACTCCACAAACCCAATATTGCCGTCTCCATAAAAAATCAAGTCTATTTTGGGACAGGAGAAAATTTCTTGACGCTTCTCCTGGTCTTTGCTACCAATTTTTTATCTACATCAAGCCAGGGAGGTATCCATATATGCCACGTATTCCCAGAATGCTGGTCACTGACCGGCCCGCTGTCTATCATGTCATCTCCAGAACCGCGCTCCAGGGGCTGCCCATTACTGACACTGACAAAGAGGTCTTCCTCAAAATCCTCAAATTCCTGG
>CAJXJU010000156.1 GCA_913055195.1 uncultured Desulfohalobiaceae bacterium
CTAAAAGGCTTAACTTATCTTTGTCCAGGCAGTCAGGCCTGGTGCCAAGGGATAAGCCCACCAGTCCAGGCAGATTTTCTAGCTCTTGAAGGACTTTTTGAATCTTTTCTAAAGGGCCATAGGTGTTACTGTATGACTGAAAATAAGCCAGAAACAATTTAGCCTTATATTTTTTTGAAAATTTTTCTTGCCAAAATAAGTATTGTTCCTTCAGGGTTAAACCTTTGGCGCGTAGTCCTGTTCCAGACCCTTTTGGGTTGCAGAAAATACAACCATTGCGGGAAATTGTGCCGTCCCGGTTGGGGCAGGAAAATCCCGCATCTAACGGGATTTTTTGGACACGCCCACCAAAACGGGTGCGAAGGTAAGTTGATAAGCTGTAAAAACGGTTCATTTCTCAAACTTTTCAAATTTTCAGGTAGAAAGTTGAGTGGTTGAGTGGTTGATTAGTTGATTGATATGTCTTAAGTCAATCCCAACGAAAATTTAAAACAAAAAGAGGAGATATATGCCAAGGATTTTAGATAAAATTTTTGGAACTTTTTCCAATGATCTGGCCATTGATCTTGGAACTGCCAATACCTGTGTGTATGTCAAGGGAAAAGGCATAGTATTAAGAGAACCATCAGTAGTGGCCGTGAAAAAAGATCATAAAGGAACGAACAGGGTTCTGGCTGTAGGCCAGGAAGCCAAGAGGATGCTTGGCCGCACGCCTGGCAACATTACCGCGATCAGGCCCATGAAAGATGGCGTAATTGCTGACTTTGAAGTTACTGAGGCCATGCTCAGGCATTTTATTTCAAAAGTGCACAACAGCAGGCGCCTGGTGCGACCCAGAATTATTATCTGTGTTCCGTCCGGGATAACCCCGGTGGAGAAGAGGGCGGTTAAAGAATCGGCCCAGAGCGCCGGGGCAAGAGAGGTTTACCTTATTGAGGAGCCTATGGCTGCGGCCATTGGAGCGAATTTACCCATTACCGAACCGACTTCAAATATGATTGTGGATATTGGTGGCGGTACAACCGAGGTGGCTGTAATCTCTCTTTCTGGAATAGTTTATAGCCGATCCGTTCGTGTAGGTGGGGATAAAATGGATGATGCCATTCGTCACCATGTCAAAAGAAAGTACAATATGCTCATAGGGGAGGGGACTGCGGAACTGATTAAGACTACTATTGGCTCGGCGTATCCTCTGGAAGAGGAACTGGAGATGGAGATCAAAGGCAGGGACCTGGTTTCAGGCATTCCTCAGAACATCACCATAACCTCGGAAGAGATTCGCAAGGCCATTGCTGAACAGGTGGATACCATTGTACAGGGCGTGCGCATTGCTCTGGAACAGACCCCGCCAGAGTTGGCGGCAGATATTGTTGACAGGGGGATAGTTCTCACAGGTGGTGGAGCTTTGCTTAAAGGGCTGGACCAGCTTTTAAGGGAAGAGACTTCTTTGCCCATTACTGTTGTTGATGATCCTCTGTCCACTGTTGTTCTTGGGTCAGGCAAAGTTCTGGATAATCTTGAAGTTTTCAAGGAGGTAACTGTAGATTAACCCATCAACCCTTTGGCCTAAAAAGTTTTTCTCGTCTTTGCTCCTTATTTTTGTCATTTATTTAAGTTTATACACCTGGAACTGGAAAACGCATTTTCTGGACAGGTTAACTGCCTATACTGGCCTGGAACTGACAGGGTGGATATTGGCTCCTGGTAAGTGGCTGCACTCCAGGCTTACGGCTTTCTGGGAACATTATTTTTATCTTGTGGGAGTGAGAGAGGAGAACGAAGCCCTGCGCAAGAAGCTGGACAGGCTCCGTTTGCTTCTGGCCTTTTCCAGAGAGAGGGAGAAAGAAGCGAAGCGGCTGGAAAAATTATTAGGCTTTAAACCGCCGCCAGAATGGGACAGGAAAGGGGCGCGGATAATCGGGCACAAGCTGGGGCCTGGCGCTGTACTTGAAACCGTTCTTATTGACCTGGGTGAGCATGAGTCTGTTCAACTTGATTGGCCCGTGATTACTCCCCAGGGAGTGGTGGGGAGAATTTTTAAGCTTGGTTTAAATTTCTCATCCGTCTTGCTTATTACAGATCCTAACAGCAGGGTTCCGGTTATAAGTTCAGAGTCCAGAGTGCCTGCCATAGCCATTGGCCAGGGACCGGCAAAGCCACTATCAATAGCCTATGTACCCCAGAATGCCCCTTTAAAACAGGGGGATGTTTTTGTTACTTCTGGTTTAGCAGGCATATTTCCCAAGGGATTGCCTGTTGCTCGAGTAATCAGTGTGTTACGCTCTGATGTTTCTTTGTTTCAGGTAGTAGAGGCTGAGCCAATGGTACAGGCAAGAGCACAGGAAGAGGTTTTACTTTTATGTCCACGCACTCAGGTTCAGGCTTCAGAACCCGTTCACAAATCCAATCCATGAATTCTTTTTGTTTTTGGCTTGGCTACTTTTTAATATCAGTCTGGGGTCAGGAATTTGTGCCGGGCACTGATTTTTTCAGTCCAGGTCTTTTGGTTCTGCTTCAATTTAATCGTCTAAAGTCAGCTCTGTTTCTTGGTCTCGTGATTTTATTCGTCCAGGAGGGAACAGGAAGTTTAAACTTTGGGCTGGTAATTCTCCTGGAATTAGGGATATTCTTGCTTTTTATTTTAGGTACATGGCTGCTGACGCCTACAAATTTATTTTTTGTTTTTGTTTATTTTTTGGGTCTGACTATATATCGGTCCGCACTTATCTGGGTTCTGGGCAATTTGCAGGAAATTGTTGTTGAGTTTTTTTCCATAAAGATGCTTGTAGTCCAGTTGGTGGTTTATCTGTCCATGTGGGCGCTTGTTTTCCCTGTCTATAAAAAATTATTTGGCCATGAGCCTGTTCAGCAATAAAAAAAAGTGGGAAAGGGACTTTGGTCCTTATTTGATTTTGGTTCTCATTTGGGGGCTGTTTTGTGCCTTTGGATTGAGACTCTGGTTTTTGCAAATTTATAAAGGTGAGTTTTTCGCCAGGAAGGCTAAAGATAACCGTTTACGCAGACAGTCCATATATGCCCCGCGCGGGCTGATCGTTGACCGCGATGGAAAGCTTCTGGCTATTAATGAACCATCATATAGTCTGGCCATTGTTCGCGAGGACTGTCCTGACATAGATAAGGTGCTGCTACAGGTGAGTAAATGGACGAGTATTGACTTTAAAAAACTTAAAGAAATTTATTTATGTGGACGAAAAAGGGTAAAATCTTTTGAGCCACAAATTATCATTCCCAATTTATCCTTTGAGCTATTGGCCAGGATAGAGGCCTATGCCCCTCACTGGCCTGGTCTGAAAATTATGGTTAGACCCAGAAGAAAATATTTGCAAGGCCCGGTACTGGCCCATGTTCTGGGTTACGTGGCTCAGGCCAGTGAAGAAGAGCTGAACAAAGATTCAGAACTGGCTCTGGGAGATAATATAGGCAAGCAAGGCCTTGAATACGTGCTGGAAAAAAGGCTTAGAGGCAAAAAGGGGCTGAAACAGATGGAGGTGGATGCTGTTGGCCGTACCTTGCATGAAGAACTGATTCGTCCTCCTGTTGCAGGGGAAGATATTCGCTTGAGTCTGGAGCTTGAACTGCAAAAAAAAGTTTATGATTTGATGAAAGGTAGGGCCGGAGCAGTAATAGTCATGGAACCTGATTCTGGCCAGATTCTCTCCCTGGTCAGTAGTCCCAGCTATGATAACAATCAATTTGTGCAAGGTATCTCGGTTGATAATTGGCGGAGCCTGCTGAAAAATCCATTACATCCTCTTCAGAACAGGTGTATTCAGAGTGTCTATCCTCCAGGCTCAGTGTTTAAGCTTGTTGTGGCCTCTTGTGGATTGTATGAAAAAAAAGTTGATCCAGAGAAAAAAATTTTTTGTTCTGGTGCATATCGTTTAGGCCGCCGGGTTTTCAGGTGCTGGAAAAAGTATGGTCATGGCTGGGTAGATTTGACACGTTCTTTGATAGAATCATGTGACGTTTATTACTATCAACTGGGAAAAGAGTTAGGAGTGGATAAAATTTCCACTTTTGCAAAAAAGTGTGGTTTTGGCCGACTTACTGGTATTGATTTGCCCCATGAAAAGTCAGGATTGATTCCTGACCGCAAGTGGAAATTGAAAAGATTTAAGGAACCCTGGCAGGGTGGGGAAACTTTGAATATGGCTATAGGGCAGGGTTATACTCTGGTTACACCGCTTCAGGTGGCCAGGTTTGTGTCCGCGCTCATTAATGGGGGTAAATTGTATAAGCCTTCTTTATTGGCTGAAGAAGCAAAGGTTGGCGAAGAAGACTTACCTTTTGGAGAGGATATTGCCCAAAAAATCATCCAGGCCATGATTCAGACAGTGGAAGACGAACACGGTACTGCCAGACGTTTAAAAAAGAAAGGCGTGCTAATCGGGGCCAAGACCGGCACTGCTCAGGTAGTAAAGCTTTTGAGCGAATATGAGGAAAAAGAGACTGAAGAGATACCCTATCGCTTTCGTGATCATGCCTGGATGGCCAGCTTTGCCCAAAAAGGGGATAAAAGGTATGTGGTTGTCGCCATGATTGAACATGGTGGTCATGGAGGCGCTGCTGCCGGGCCTATTGTTCGTGCTATTTATGATTTTATTTTTGACGAGTGGCAACATCAGTAAACCTTTGGCTTGTTGACCTCAACTTTCGGAGTTTCGAAAGTTGAGAAATCCGAAATTCGAATATCGAAATCCG
>CAJXJU010000157.1 GCA_913055195.1 uncultured Desulfohalobiaceae bacterium
GGAAGAATTGAATGGCCACAGGAGCTTGTGTTTGTGGTTTACTGGCCTATCGGGTTCGGGCAAGTCAACCATTGCCCACAGAGTTGAAGAGGAACTGTATAAAATGGGCATTCGCACCTATGTGTTTGATGGTGATAATGTGCGCCAGGGATTGTGTCGGGATTTGAGTTTTTCACCGGAAGGGCGGGCAGAGAACCTGCGACGCATTGGCGAAATGATAAAGCTTTTCCTGGATGCGGGCATAGTTTGTCTGGCCGCGTTTATCTCGCCGTTAAAAAAAGACAGGGAAAGGGTAAGAGAGATAGTGGGAGAGAAAGATTTTTTTGAAATATATGTCTCGTGTCCAGTGGAAGTATGCGAGCAAAGAGATGTAAAAGGCTATTATAAACTGGCAAGAGAAGGTAAAATCAAAAATTATACCGGGGTTTCTGCCCCGTATGACCAGCCGGAACATCCAGATTTGATCCTATATACTGATCAGTGCAGTATAGATGAGTGCGTGCAAGAGGTGTTGTGGTTTGTAAAAGAGAAGCTCTATGAACATGAATGAAACCCTATAAATACCCAGAATGGAAAGGGGCAGGCTGTGGTCAGGACATTTCTCCATTTTCCAGACACAGCTTTGCATACGGAAATGGTTCAAGGCAGCGGTGGATGACCCCCTGGAGAAAGGAAATAGTCAGGCCATAGTTGGTAATGGGTACGCCTTTTTGCTCGGCTTTATAGATGCGCGTTAACATCTCGCGACGGTTTAAAACACAGGCAGCACAGTGGATGATGAGCCTGTACTCTTCCAGGTTTTCGGGAAAACTTCTGCCCGCGCAAACATCACAATGAATCTTACCGCCCACATATTGCTGGAGCCAGCGTGGAATTTTTACCCGTCCAATATCGTCCGCCAGAGGATGATGGGTACAGGCCTCGGCAATAAGGACTTTATCCTGCGGTTTAAGCTTTTCAATAGCTTTCAGCCCCCGTGCAAAAGCTGGTAAATCTCCTTTAAACCGGGCCATGACAATGGAGAAGGTGGTCACCCATACATCTTCTGGAGTATCAGCCACAGTTTTTAACACACATTGGGAGTCGCAAACAACCAGTTTTGGTTTGCGGTTTAAGCGCTGTAAGGCATCCCGGAGTTCCCTTTCCTTGACAACCATACAATAGGCATCATTATCCAGAACATCCCGAATGGTTTGCACCTGAGGCAGGATAAGCCGCCCTTTTGGGGCCTGGAGGTCAATAGGCACGACCAGAACAGCCAGCTCTCCAGGTGGAAGCAGGTCTCCTATAAGGGTGGGAGGATTAAACCACTCTTTTGGTGCGGTTTGTAAAAGTAGTTCTTTGAGCTTTTCTATCCCTTCTTTTTTCAGGGCAGATATGGCAATAAAGGGGAGGTTTGCTGTTTTTAGTCTTTGCCGGGTATCGTCAGCCAGCGGAGCAAGATCTGCCTTGTTGAAGACTACGATAAAAGGTATTTTTTGCTCATGTAAAATATTTTTAATCTTTTCTTCAAATTCACCCCAATGGTTGGTCTCAGTAACCAGGATTGCCAGGTCTGTGCGTTCAAAAACCTGCATTGTCTTTTTTATGCGCATCTCACCCAGAGCGCCCATGTCATCAATGCCGGCTGTGTCAATAAAGACCACAGGCCCCAGCGGCAAAAGCTCCATGGCCTTTTCCACAGGGTCTGTGGTCGTGCCCGGAGTGTCTGAAACAATGGCCACGGCTTGCGATGTTAAGGCGTTCAAGAGAGAAGATTTGCCTACGTTTCTGCCTCCAAAGATGCCAATATGAAGCCTTAGTCCCTTTGGGGTCTTTTGCACTTTTTAACCTCCATTAATGTTTGACAAAGTGACATTTTGACAATATTTTTACTCAATTTTCGGAGTTTTGAAAGTTGAGAAAGGAGGTCATCATGCTCGTAACCATAGACAAAAGAGGCAGCCTTAATCTTCCAGCCGCTATTAGAAAAGAGCTGGGCCTTAAAACAGGTTCTCATCTTGAACTTACAATTGAACCAGGTGGCACAATCTGTCTTCATCCTGTAGCAATTTATAGAACGATTCGGCTTAATGAAACCGGTTTGTCAAAATTGCAACAAGCTCGAGAAAGCGGAACAGGCAAATTGCCTGACTGGCTTGTTGAGGATATGAGTAATGCCGAAACTGATTCCGAGTAAAAAGTTTCTTGATGATTTAAATAAATTCAAGTCTGATAAAGCTATGCGCAAAAAAATTGCAAAGGTTTTAAATTTTCTTGAAAAGAATCCACTTCATCCAGGACTGAGTATTGAACGGATTGTCAATGATCCTGCAGCATGGTCGCTTCGTGTTGATAAAAAGTATAGAATTTCTTTTGAGCCGCAAAGCTATCACCAGTCAGGAAATCCTGATTGGACAGGTTCCTTATTTCTTTTGCGAATACTTGATCATGATGACCTTTATAAATCTCCTCGTTGATTTATGGAATTTTAGTTCTTTTGTTTTTTTGCACTTTAAAGAACCTCCCTTTCCTTTGCCTGATTTGCGTCCGGCTTTTGAGATTAATCTTCTGGTTAAATCAAGTGTTACCCTGGCCTTGTTGTTATATATGGCATAGTTCTGGCTGTAATTCTGGGGAGTAAAATCTGGCATGATTACATTAGCTCCGGCTTTAAGTCCGGCCTTGCGCCAGGATTCATAGTCAGCAAAATCTCTTTCGCCCAGAGACAGGGTAATGGCCACGTCAGCTTCCTGTTTGATCTCCCGCACAAAAGTTGAGATCAATAAATTTTTGGTGGAGAAAAGAAATGGAAAAACAAAATGTTACACTTGCACTTCCAGAAGGTCTTTTAAAAGGAGCGAGAATTCTGGCTGTAAAGCGAGAGCAATCGTTAACAGAGATGGTGCAAAAATTCCTGGAAAAGGAGATTAAGAAAGAGGAAAGGTACAGGATGGCTATGAAAAAGCATAAAAAAATACTGGAAGAGGGGATTGATTTAGGAACTTACGGAAAGTTTGAAGTAAGCAGGGAAGATATTCATGAACGTGGATAGGATTTTTCTGGATACCAATATCAGACAGAGAGTACCTGGTCGCAATATCTGGCTACATAGGGAGGAAATTTTGAGGCCATTTTCTGGAGCAGAGCTTTGTCGAGCAAATCCAGTTCAAGCTCGTCAAAGACTGGAATGCGTTTGCCGCGCAGATAAATAAGATCTAATAGTGCCTTTTCTGCCCCAGCGAGATTTGCCTTTAAGGTTGGCTCATATTGAAAGCCGAAAAACAATTCTCGCTTAAGAGTTGAATATTCGATCACATAACCTCTGTACAAAAAACGATTTTTTCTTTTTGGGCGTGTGGTGACCACAGTACATACCTTAGGAGATTGAAGTAGCACTCCATGATAATTGATGGCCCATTCTGCTGTAATGTAACATGGGGAATGAACAAAACAAGCTACTTCTTCCACGCCCGGAAAGGTATCAGCCACCTGGCATTTAAAGACATTGAGATATGTTCCCCGAATAATTCTTTCAATGTATCCGCGCTGTTTGGCCCTGTGGAGAAAAATGTCAGCATGAGGTTCTAGTTTTTTAACATCAGAAGTTTTAAACAAAAATGGCAAAAAAGAGAGAATCTCTGTGGTTTTCATAACGTACAGAATTTTTGAGCTTTTTTAAGAACTGTTTGAGTAGCAGCGATTAAGGGTTGAAAATTGGTTTGGTGTAAAAAACGGATTTCTTCAGGAGACAAAAATCTTTCCAGATCTGCCCGCATTGCAGCCAGAAAATCTTTTTCCTGGGGCCAGCCTTTTCCAGATTGTAGTTCAAAGGGGCGTTTAAACTCTTTTAGCCCATAAATTTTCATTCTTAAATGCAATTCTTCTGGTTTAAGCCCACATTGCAAAGTGGTAATCAAAAACCAGATATCCCAGAAATCTCGCCCTTTGATATAGGCTCTATTCAAAATGGCAATTACTTTGTCTGCTAAAATGCCCTCTGGTGATTCAAAAGGAATAAGAGTAGCCAGTGTTCCCAGATAAACACCCTGTTTCATCAAAAAAGCGTGAACAGCGGGAATGGTTCCTAACACTTTATACTGGCAGGCAATTTGATCGATCTGGTCTGTTTGATACATTTCAATTTTAAGGCGTAATTTTTTGTTTTCTGTAGGTGTTGAAAAAATTAACCAGTGTATTCCGAGATCGCCTTTTTGTTTGCTTTTGATTTCCAGGGAAAAATCTGGAGAAAGCACTAAAAGATCGTCTAAAATACTTTTTTTAATCCGCTTGATAATTTTTATTTGCTTTTCAAATGTTGCATTAACATAAAAATCAAGGTCTTCGGAGAAACGCGTCCCTCCATAACCCCAACGGATAGCCGTTCCCCCCTGAAAAACTATTTTCCTGAATTCTAAACAAATACGGGCAAGGACAATAAGTTGAATGAATTCAATAGCTGGCTTTGTCATACTTCATAACTTAATATTTTTGTTAAGTTACGTCAAATCAAAGGAAATGAAAAGATTCAGGCTTTTTTGTTGAGGATTTAATCTACTTTTCCACGATAAATCGTGTATTTGTCACGACCATTCCACGATCTGTCCAGGAATTTTCTTGACAATTACCCCGCCGCTAATTAGCTTTTTTCCTTGAAAATTCATTTTAAAATTTGCACAAATAAAGGGGGTGCATCCGCTGGTAGCGGGATAATCGTCTGCTGTCAGGATTGACTTA
>CAJXJU010000158.1 GCA_913055195.1 uncultured Desulfohalobiaceae bacterium
TGAAGTTGCCAGGTTTAGACAGATACAGGAAGAACAAAGAAAGGTATTTTCTGATCTGCAAACTTATTCCGTACAAAAAGGTTTAAAAGGCGTTGTTGGCGCGATCCTTGATAAAGGCATTATTACTTTACGTCTTCCTTCTTCGGTTCTCTTTGATTCTGGCAAGGTGGAGCTTAAGCCTGAGGGTAAAAAGGTGTTGCAGGACTTGAAAGATTTTTTTATTCGTCATCCAGATCAGAGGATAAATATCCGTGGTTATACTGACGACCTGCCTCCGAAGCGAGGTTCCAGGTTTAAGGATAACTGGGAAATCTCAGCTTTGCGGGCAATTAATGTTTTGCGGTATCTTATGTCTTTAGGCATAGGCCCTGAGCGTCTTACTGCCACGGGATTTGCTGATCTGAATCCCATTTATCCCAACAATTCAGAGGCCAACAGGGCCAGAAACCGTAGAGTAGAATTTATATTGGAGAAGTGGATAAAATGAGCAAAGAATATTTATTTAACCTGGATGTCAAATATCCTGGAGAGGAGAGGCTCAAACGAAAGGCTTATAGGGTGCAGTTGGTTGGTTTAAAAGTTAGTCTGGATGGCAGTGGAATGAGCTTTTCAGTGTTAGATCTCAGCGCAACGGGTGTTGCCTTCGACCCTGGCGCGCATAAACATAATTTTGTTAAGGGCGCGATAATTTCCATTAGTCTCTGGTGGAAGAATAAATTAATTATGGAAGGCTTAAAAGCCCGTATCGTACGGGTAGCCAATAAACTGGTGGCCTGTCAGTTTGAAAAGATGGATTACAAGCAGGAACTAAAGCTGGACAAGTTGATTCTTGAAGTCCAGAAAAAAATGATAGCTTTAAAGAAAAAGAGTGGCAAATGATAAATGCGTTAGCTAAAAAACATAAGGTTCTTATTGCTAATAGGGGAGAGATAGCTATTCGAATCTTAGAGGCCTGTAGAAATTTAGGCCTGGAGTTTGTTTGTGTATATACAAAAGAGGACAGGGAATCAGAGCACTGCACCCTGGCCTTGAAATACGGCGGCAAAAAAGCCTTATACCGTATTAGCAGTTATCAGGATGCCAACGAGATTTTTGCCGTTGCTGATGATGCTGGAGCCACGGCTGTCCATCCAGGCTATGGTTTTTTTGCGGAAGACTTTCGCTTTGCCCGCCGGGTGGAGCAAAGAAGCAGGAAATTGATCTTTATTGGCCCTTCCTGGCGGGTGATCAGGGAACTGGGTGATAAGATTAATACCAAGAGATTGGCCAGGAGCCTGAATATTCCAACTGTTCCTGGATCAGACAAACCCATTTTTAATGATTTAGAAGCAGAAGAACTGGCACATTCTCTATTCGAGTTTCAAAAGAAGCAGGGTATTGAAAGTCCTGTTATTCTGGTTAAGGCCTCTGCTGGTGGCGGGGGAATGGGTATTGAAGAAGTCAACGATCTGGATAGATTTCGTACGGTTTTGCGTCGGATAAAAAGTTATGCCAGACGTCAGTTCCGCGACGAAGGCGTCCTTATTGAGCAGAGAATTTTTGATTTTAACCATCTGGAAGTACAGATTGTTGCTGATCGCAAAGGAGAAGTGGTTCACTTTGGGACAAGGAACTGCACAGTCCAGAGTATTGGCCGGCAAAAGCGGATAGAGGTCGCACCTGGGTTTGATCCGCAAAAGATTAAATATGCCTTTGATGCCAAAAAGGTTCTTGATGATATTGTAAAATATTCTCTGCGCATGGCCAGAGAAGTGGGTTATGACAACGTGGGCACGTGGGAATGGATTGTCAGTCCCACAGGAGAACCATTTTTAATGGAGGTTAATACCAGGATTCAGGTAGAAAATGGGGTATCCGCGGTTATTTCCAGGGTTAAGGATGAAGAAGTAAATTTAATAGAAGAGCAGATTCGTCTGGCTTTGGATGAACCTCTAGGCTACAGCCAAAAAGATGTTAGTTTTCATGGAGTGGGTATAGAATACAGGATTTTAGCCGAAGATCCGGAAGACAAGTTTACTCCCTGGGTGGGACGTATTGAAAAATTTTCCTGGACCCCTGCTCCGTGGGTCAAGGTGCATACTCAGGTTCCAACCAACAGGCCTTATGATATTCCTACTGAATTTGACCCCAATCTGGCTCTGGCAATTATCTGGGGTAATGATCTTGATCAGGCTAAAGAGCGAGGAAAAAGATTTTTAAATGATTTGATATTAGAGGGGAAAAACAAGAGTGGGCAGCCATTAAAGTCAAACATAAAATTTTTGTTGTCCAGAACAGACGATTTGCTTAAGTTTTAAGAAAGAAGCGTAAGAAGCGTAAGGAATGAAAGTTGGTGCACGGTGTTGTCGTGTCCAATAAGATTAAGGTAATTAGTTATGATCGATACAGAAAAACAAATTCAGGAATTACAAGAAAGATTAAAATACATTGAAGATATATTTGGTTCGAAAGAAAATGCCAATATAGCTCTTTTACGTTCAAAATTAAGTGATTTTATAAAACAATATCCTGAGTTAGAAACTAAAGATTGTAGGCGTCAACTGGCATCAATGCTGGATTTGTTTTCTTTTCTGGAGAAGAAGCTGGAAAACCAGCTTTCTCCTATGGATAGGGTGCGCATTGTTCGGCATCCACAGCGTATCTGTCTTAAAGATATTTTAGAAAATGTTTATGATAATTATACAGAGATAGGCGGTCAGGATGAATATAGTATAGATCCGGCCATGATCATTGCCCGCGCCTATATTACTCGTAAAGTAGGTAATAAGGTTTATAATCAGCCGGTCATGGTTATTGGTCAGGAAAAAGGTCATGGTCAGGAATTCAGGAATGGCGGATCAGTAAAGCCCTGGGGTAATGCCAAAGCTTTGCACTACATGAAGGTGGCAGAGACAGAGAATATCCCAATTCATACCTATATTTTCACCCCAGGATCCTACCCTATAGAAGATTACCCTGGGGCTGCTCAGCAAATAGCCCGTAATCTATATGAAATGGCCGGCATCACTGTCCCCATTATTGCGGTTATTTCTGAAGGTGGATCAGGCGGAGCCGAGGCCATTGGCCTTGCTGATATGCGTTTGATGCTCTCTCATGGTTACTATTCGGTTATTTCTCCTGAAGGGGCAGCGGCCATTGAGGGACGCATTAAGCCTGGAATGCGCGCAAGCGCAGAGTTGGTTGAAAAGTGTGCTTCTCGCCTCAAAATTACTGCGGAAGATAATCTGCGCATGGGATATATTGATCGGATCGTTCAAGAGCCGCCTCTGGGCGCGAGGCCTGAACATTATGAGTTTTTTAAGCGTTTGCGTCAGGAAGTCATTCGGGCCACGGATGAGGTGGTTTTGAATGTGCGGGGGATAAAATTTTTCCGGGCTTTTGCTTTGAAAAAATTAAAGAGTCCAAATATTTATGTTCGCTGGACTCTGGGGGCAAGGTCTAAGGAACGCCTCATTTGGAGACGATATAGAAAATTCCGTAGCTTAAGTCAGCATGCCTATATTGACAATCGTCCAGCCTGGAAAAAGGCTCTCTTCAAGAGCAGGGAGTTAATTTGGGCTGTTTATTCTTTTTTTCGTTATGATATTTTAGGCCGTCATCAACGTAAACTTTCACGGATTATTGAGGACGTCCAGAGCGAGGTCCACGCCTTGTTAGGAAAAGTCCTGGATATGTTGGTAAAGGTCTGGCAGCAATTACCACTGGTTAAAAAGGAAAAGGGGGAAACTTGCGAATTGACCAGTTTGTCCGCGTGGGAAAAGAGCAGCACTTCTGATTGGACATATATTAGCCCTCAGGCCAGGCAAGATCGGGCCATTACCTGTCCGAATTCTGAAAAGTATGGTTGCCTGGATCAATGGGCTCCTGATTTATTTGGCGATTTTGCAGGAGTGTGTAGCTATTGCGGTCACCATTTCCCCATGGAATATGAATGGTATTTGTACAATGTTTTTGATCGCGGTTCTATTTACGAGTTTAATGCGGAAATAGAAGCCACCAATCCTTTAGACTATGAGGGATTTGAGCATAAGCTGGAGCAAGCCAAGAAAATAACTGGCCATAAAAGTGGCTGTATGACCTTTGAGGCATCCATAAAAGGAGTTAAGGTAGTCGTGGCCTTGCTCATGGCCAGGTTTCGTGGCGGCAGTGTGGGCGCTGCTGAAGGAGAGAAATTTATTCGGGCTGCAGAACGGGCCAGGTTGAAGTACATGCCTTTTCTGGCCTATGTGCATGGAACAGCAGGGATAAGAATTCAGGAAGGGACAAATGGCGTAATCCAGATGCCCAGATGCACCATGGCTGTGCGCAGGTATCTGGAAGCCGGAGGACTATATCTGGTTCTTTATGATACCAACTCTTATGCCGGGCCAGTAGCCAGCTTTTTAGGTTGTTCACCATATCAATTTGCAGTACGTTCGGCTAATATAGGTTTTGCCGGCCCAGGAGTGATTAAAGAGACTACAGGTCTGGATATTCCGCCTGATTATCATCGGGCTTATCGTGCTTTGTCGCGTGGACATATTCAAGGTATATGGGACCGTCGTGAAATCAGGAATAATTTATACCAGGCCCTGATGACTATGGGGGGAAGGAATTTATATTATCGGTTAGGGTAAGGTGAGGGAAGGATGAAGGCGGAAGGATGAAGGATGAAAAAACTCAACTTTCGGAGTTCCGAAAGTTGAGAAATTCGAAATCCGAATATCG
>CAJXJU010000159.1 GCA_913055195.1 uncultured Desulfohalobiaceae bacterium
ACTCTATAACTGATTGAAAATATTGAACAATTTTTCAACTCAGAAAGTTGAGTTATTTTATATTTTACATTACATTTTCTGGCGATTACGTCAATAAGTCGGCTTGAGTGCCTCGCGAAAATCCTGTCCATCAGCCCACATCTTTACCGGTCGCGCCATGTCTAAGGCCAGAGTTTTCATGATGACATAGAGGGGAGATTCTGGCATCCAGGTTTTTCTCTTAAAGAGAACAAAATCCATATCTGGCCTGTTGTCTATCCGGCCAGCATGATCCATAGACCAGATTAGTTTGTCGGAAAAAACCGAGTAAATATTCACCTGTATCGCAAGGCTTGATGATCCTTGTGAGCCTCCGTCCAGAAGATATTTTATCTGGCCCAGGATATAAAGATCAGCTTTTTTCTGGTAAGCATATTTTCTGGCTTTTATTTTACCAGGATAGCTGAATTTA
This sequence comes from uncultured Desulfohalobiaceae bacterium, assembly GCA_913055195.1. Taxonomy (GTDB): domain Bacteria; phylum Desulfobacterota; class Desulfovibrionia; order Desulfovibrionales; family Desulfonatronovibrionaceae; genus Desulfovulcanus. Next base: position 452 of record CAJXJU010000159.1, read on the forward strand.
TTTTCATAGACCATTGATGGGAAAACTTTTTGTCCCAACCATATTTGCCAGAAAAGATGACCAAGTCTCTCTCCAATGATTTTTGGATTCTCAATTTGTGCGCGAACATAAAAAGGAAAAAAAACAGCCTTTTTCGGTTGATTGGGTGGTTGGGCTGGAGCGAGTGGCATTACATAAATGGGAGCAGTAGATCTTTCCACAACAGGACTTTGATAGAAGGTCAGACAATTCAGTGAGGGTTCAAAGTCTTGCTCAATCTTTGATTCAAGTTGAGTGCAGCCAGACAAAAAAATGGTCATGAGGATCAAGATAAAAGTTAAAAATCTGTACATGGCAATTCTCCTACAACAAGTTATGTTCCCAGTTCCACAGTCCAGGACGTTTTTTTAGTTTAATTTTGGGTGGGACAGGTTCATGAATATAAACAAACATAGAGAAACCTGCCCTGGACAATGTTTTTTTGTGCTCTGATAAATCTATTTCCCAGTTAGGGAAGAGATAATAGTTTTGATCATAGATTGTTGCCCAGGCTGTTTCCTGTTTAGGACTTAGAAAAGGTTCCCTGATTTTAAGGTCATCTGAAAATGTGCGCGCAATACACAGGGGCCAGAGACCTTTCAGCACTATGCCCAGAGGCAGAGCACTATGCTCAGGGATGGTCAAAAAACTGTTTTTGTCAAGTTCAGGAGTCAGGATTGCGCCGGCAAAGCCCAGTTGTTTTAACGTCTGAATGGTCAGGCTATTACTGATATTACAAAATGGCCCGGCCCACAAGTTGAGTTTTTTGTTTTTCGGGAACAAGCCCATTTGCCAGATACTGTTTAAGATAAAATTTCTGGCTCTTTTTTTAACCAGATGTTCAATAAGTTGTTGCCAGGCCTTTTCTTCAGCAGGCCAGATAACCGGAGGCAGGACAAACCATTCGCTTATGCTGTTTGTTATGGCCCTGAACTGCACGTGTTTTTTTAAGTCCAGACTTAGCCAGCAGCCAGAGGAGTGGGAGGGATGGGGGAACCGGGAGTTTTTTGCATTAGCCTTAACTGGTTGGCGAAAAAGATTCAGGTCCAGAAAAGCAGTCTCATGTTTGCCCTTTGGTTTTCCTGTCGAGCACATTTTAAAAGGTGGTTGATTGGAGTGAGGAATATGAAGCTTAAAGTCAGAAGAAAGTACTTTAGTTTCCAGTGTACCCGCTTCTCCGTGTCTCAGTTTCTTCTTCAGGGCTTTGATTTTAGAGGTTAGTTCTGGCTCCTGTCGGTCTATAAGAAAAATAGGAGCGTTTTTTGCCACCCTTTTTGAAAGGTGAAACTTTCCTCTTTTTGGTATTTTTTTTCTGATTTTGACCAGACAATGCCCCTTTTCATCCTCAAACCCGACCCTTAAAAGATCACCCGGAATAAGTTCCTCTCTGGTTGTAAAAAAAGGGTTGTTATCAGGGCCCTGAACCTTGCCAATCAATTTTCCTGATCCGTTCATGTGTTTAGGGGTTATTGGGTTATAAGGGCGCTGAGGCAGAAAATAGTAATGGGTGGTTTTTCTTCCTAAGGCCTGGTCAAGAAGTTCAAGGGCCATTTTTTTCATTTGTGAATCTTTAGTAACGGCCTGGTCGCGTAGAATTTGATAGGCACGCACGGTATAATAGACGTAATGAGGTCCTTTCTTGCGACCCTCGATTTTCCATGCCCTGATGCGCGGTATGGACAATAGGGGTTTGGTCAGGACATCCAGGCTCAAGTCCAGACAGGAAAAGAATCGTTGTTTTATTCCCTTGTAGGTATAAAGCCGCCGGCAAGGCTGCACGCACCTGCCCCTTAGCCCGCTTTTACCTCCCAGAAAACTACTCCAATAACACCGGCCAGAAACAGCATAACAGAGCGCACCATGAACAAAGATTTCCAGGTCTATGGGCGAATCCAAGGCCAGGGTTTTAATTTCATCAATGTTTAACTCTCTGGGCAATACAACCCTTGATATTCCAAGGTGTTTGGCCAGGGAGAGGCCAGATTTTAGACATAGGTGACTTAATGTGGATAGGTGTATTTCTCCTCTATAATCTACTTGCCGGGCCAGGTTAAGAAGACTTAAGTCAGAGATAATTAACGCATCAGGATGGACATACTTATTCAGGCGATCCAGAAGGCGACCAGCGCTTTGCAACTCATGTTCCTTAACCAGCGTGTTTAAGGCCACATACACTTTAATGCCTCTGGCATGAGCCAGCTCAGTGAGCCGCGCAAGCTGGGTGATGGAGAAATTTTCAGCTTCCATGCGTGCTGAAAAGCGTTTTAATCCGCAATAAATGGCATCAGCTTGGGCTGCTATGGCCGCCAGAAAGGATGTTTCATTACCTGCTGGAGCCATAATTTCTGGCAGCGTGTTATTGGTTGATGGTTGATTGTTGATGGTTGGATTATCTGAATTTGTCATGATTTCGTAGATGTATTATTTTGATACAAAAAACAACGTACCTTATGGCTCTGCGAAATAGTGACCCAGGATGGTTTTTTGTGCATGCAAATGTCCATTTTTTGCGGACAACGAGTGTGAAAAGCGCAGCCAGTGGGCGGATTAATTGGGGATGGAAGTTCTGTCCCTGGTATAATCCTGTCTGGTTTGTTTTCCGGGTCAGGAATGGGGATAGCCTTGATCAGAGCCTGCGTATAAGGATGTTTGGGAGAAGACAATTCATTTCTGCTGGTTATTTCTATCAGTTCTCCAAGATACATGACAGCAATGCGCTGGCAAAGATATTTGACCACTGCCAGATCATGGGAAATAAACAGATATGTAAGATTGGCTTCTTCTTGCAATTTTTTTAATAGTTCAAGTATCTGGGCTTGCACTGATACATCCAGGGCAGAAACCGCTTCATCGCAGACAATCAATCTGGGGCTTAAACTTATGGCCCTGGCTATGGCTACTCTTTGTCGTTGTCCCCCGCTGAACTCATGGGGATAGCGGTTTAAATGTTCAGGAGAAAGTCCTACCTGATTTGCAAGTTCCAGCACACGGTTGTGGATCTGCTTTCTGGTTCTTCCGCCAGCAGAAAGGTTTATTTTTAAAGGTTCTGCAATAATATCTTTTATTTTTTGCCGGGGATTTAATGATGAAAAGGGATCCTGGAAAATCATCTGCATATCTTGAGGAGAAAATTTTCTGGGCCAGGAAAGCTTCCGTCCCTGCCAGAAGATCTGTCCGTTTGTTGGTTTTTCAAGACCGCAAATGATTTTGCCCAGAGTAGATTTGCCACACCCTGATTCGCCAACAAGACCAATAGTCTCTCCAGGATAGATATCCAGATTAATGTCCTTGACTGCCTTTAACTCTAACTTTTTTTTGTTAAAAAGGCCTTTTTTTATAGTGTATGTTTTGCAGATGTTTCTAAGGGATAGCAAGGCAATTGGCTCAGACATTGAAGTCATAGTGGTCATTTTTTCTCTAAAATTTCTTTAACTACTTTGATTAATACTGGCAAATCTTCTTTGATTACCTGCCATACGATTTCCAGGTCAACTCCGAAGTATTCGTGTATCAAAAGATTTCTGAAATCTTTTATGTCTTGCCACTCAACTTCCGGGTATTTTATTTTTATCTCTTCAGGTAGTTTAGCAACTGCTTCGCCAATTATTTCAAATTCTCTGATAACAGCCTGATATGTTTTTCTATCATTAATAAAGTCTTCATATTCTATATCATAAACATATTCTTCTATACTCAAAGCAGAAGTTAATATATCTTTAAGATATAATTGATAATATCTATACATATATTCCATCCATTACTATCTGTTTTTTTACTTCATCCTTTAGTGTTTCTTTTATTCCAATATCTACTTTCAAGCTTAATTCCTTTTCAAGTAATCTTTTAAATCTCAAAAAATTGTGTAAATTTTTCTTTTCTTTAGCCATCTCTATTGCAATATCAAGATCACTGGTTTCAGAAGCTGTTCCTTTTACATAACTTCCAAAGATAACAATATTTTTTACTCCAAACTCTGAGAAAAAAAATTGTTTTTTATTTTTTAAATATAAAGATATTTCGTTCAATTTTTTCATTTTTAATTTTTCTCCATCTTTATAAGTGATACAGCCAGCACTTAACTTTTCTTGTCAGAGAATATGAAAACAAGGCTCTTCGACGTTTAGTGTGGAATTTTAGATTAACTATAACGATACATGAAGTATTTCTCTGCTTATGTCTGAAATAGCCTTTTTGC
>CAJXJU010000160.1 GCA_913055195.1 uncultured Desulfohalobiaceae bacterium
CGCACGTTCGCCTGTCCCCGCACGGAAAAATTTACTTTTTGCAGGCGACTCTTAAAAGGGCAATAACATCTTCAATTTTCATCTTACTGCTCATATCACTGCCCTGTAACAGTTTCTCTGCCAGATCCTTCTTCTGGCTGTGCAATTCAACTATCTTCTCCTCTATAGTATCTCTGGCCACCAAGCGGTAAATAGTCACAGGCTTATCCTGTCCTATTCGATGGGCCCTATCTGATGCCTGATCCTCTACCGCAGGATTCCACCAGGGATCCATGTGAATAACATAATCAGCAGCAGTAAGATTTAATCCTGTTCCTCCTGCTTTTAAGCTTATCAAAAACACATCTCCCTGGCCAGCCTGAAAATCTTCTACAGCCTGCTGGCGCTTGCGGGATGGTGTTGAGCCATCAAGATATTGATAAGTGATCTCTTTTTTTTGCAACATCTGTCTGATCAGCTGTAAATGACCTGTAAACTGGCTGAAAATCAACACCCTATGATTATTGGCCCTTAATTCGTCAAGCAGTTCATTCAGGGTTGCCAGCTTGGATGAAGGAATATCAAGCTCAGGTGTTATAAGCTTAGGATGGCAACAGGCACGGCGCAATCTCGTCAACATGGCAAAAATATGCATTCTGTTCTGTTCTAACGCTCCTTTCATATTATTAATCTCAGACAGTGCTTCCTGACGCAAAGCTTCATAAAATGCCCTTTCTTTTTCACTCAATTCAACCTTCAGGGTAATCTCTGTCCTGGGTGGCAAATCTTTCAAAACCTGCGCTTTGGTACGTCTTAAAATAAACGGTTGAATAAGTTTCTTTAGTGCATTAGCAGCTATTTCATCGTTATATTTTTCAATGGGGGTCGCGAATTTAGTGTTAAAATTCTTTAAGCTACCAAGTAATCCTGGATTTATAAAGCGAAAAATACTCCATAAATCAGTCAAATTATTCTCTATAGGTGTGCCAGTTGTAACAATTTTAAAATCAGCCTTTAACGCATTAACCGCTCGTGCACGTTTGGTCCTTGGATTTTTAATATGTTGAGCTTCATCAAGAACAATAATATTCCACTGTTGTTTCTTTAAAAGAGTCACAACGTCATCCCGCTGAATCAAGCCATAGCTGCAAATCAGTACATCAAAAGGTTGCAGCTTTTTTACTATCTGCTTCCTATCTTTATACCCGCCAAGAAAAATAGGCTTTAAGTCAGGCGTAAAACGGTTTATCTCCTCTTCCCAATTATAACAGACTGATGTTGGCGCTACTACCAGAGATGGGCCTCTCTCTGCCTTATATATAATCATAGCCAGAGTTTGAACTGTTTTGCCCAGTCCCATATCATCAGAAAGACAGGCTCCAACTCCCCACTGATCCAGTCTGGCAAGCCAGGCAAAACCCTCTTTTTGATAGGGCCTTAATCTGGCTTTCAAACCTTCAGGCACAGCAACCTCTGTTTGTTCTACCTTTTGCAGACGTTGCAAATACTCACTCCAGGCTGCATCAGCATCAATATTGTCAACTCCATGCAGAATATCTTTAACAACAGGCAAAGCCAGAGGATGTAACCTTTGTTTATCGCCATCAGGATCACCAAGATGCTCAAGAGTAAGAAGTTTTTTTCTTAACTCATCAGTAATGGCCAGGAATCTGTTCTCATCCAGCATAATAAAATTTTGCCTGGAAGAGCGCAATGCACTTAATAATTGGCTCAATTCCATGACCAGTTCTTCATTAACGTGCACTTCACCACTTACCTCAAACCAGTCAGCAGCCTTTCTTACCTTTAATCTGACATTGTTCGCCTTTATACTACCTGCTAATCTGTATTTTTCACCTTCTGGCCATTCAATTATCAGCTTATCCTGTAAGTGATAAAGCTCAGTCAAAAAAGCTAAACTGGCTTCCGGTCCATGAATGGTCCAGGCATATTCAACTGGTATAGTTTTTAAGGTCTGGCAATTTTGAATGATTTGCAGGGCATTTTCCTTTTCCTGACGCAAATTTCTACAGGTATAGCACCTCTGGCCATCAATGTTCGCAACAATATTGGCACGGCCTGCTCCAGGTAAAAACAAAGGCCCTTTGCTACCAAATGGCCTGACGTACATTTTTACCAGTAGATCATCGCCCTCAGGAATAAGTCTTACCAGTGGAACTGCTGAAGATTGAATATATTTGATATCATTATATTGTATTTGCAGATCACTCTGTATCCCGATTGTATGGCTCAATCGCTTTAATATTGACTCTAATTCTCCTCTTGCATTTTCTGGAATTTTAACTTGTGCTGAGCATATTTTTATAATATTTTGTTGTTCAGGAGTTAATTGATATAATGTGATTTTATCGTCTCCAAAAAGAATATATTTATCAGTTTCACCATCTAATTTGTCTGGAAAAATATGTAATTTATAAAAACCTTCTTGCTGAGAAATCACAAGAAGTTCAGGAGTTCCCATCTGAACTTTGACATGACGACGTTTTTTATGGGGAGTCTCAAGGTAAATCAATGGATGATCAATCATGGCCTTTATAACATAATATAGGTAATCACGATCATTATGATAACGGTTATACACAGATGCAATATATATATCATGTGGAGTAGCAATATCAGAATAATCAGAATACAAAAGCTTATCAGGATTAATGCGTCTGCCAACAGACCATGTCCCTGCCTGTGTTTGCTTTTGTTCCTTTAATTCAACTCTGGCGAATTGGTTATCCTTTACAGTGATCAACCATATCAACCTTCTGGCTTTTTTTTCCTCTGCATTGCTTTCTTCTTCCTGAGGAGCATAAGTAGCCAGAGATTTTAATGCCAGTTGCCAGAGGGGAAAAGGCTCAAATGCATCCACAAATGGCTTTGAATTTATTCCATTGAGAATAAGATTATCTTTATCACTGGCCAGAGACTTATCCTGTATCTTTAGCCTATCCAGTAGCGCATCTATTTCTCTTACCAATACCCAGAGATGGCTTGCTCTGGCATTTTCTCTTAATTGCAACAATAAATTATTTTTCTTCAGGACATCTTCCTGTCCCAGCCAATATAGTAGTACAGATGTAAAAAAAGTATAAATTGATAGTTCTGACGACATCAATGCATCAACTCGTTCATGCAGACTCTCAAATTCAAATTGCTTACCTGATAAATAATCACATATTAATAAAGAAGTGGTACAAAATATACGTAAAGAATTTGGCAAATCATTATAAATAATCATTTTAATAAGTTTTCTTATAAATTCTATATCTGTTTTTCTCCCACCAGCAAATCTTGTCATTATTACAAAACATATAAGCATATAATAATATATATGTAGGTCATAACGAGTATTTTTTATAATTTTCAATAAATTCTTTAAATGTTTCGTATTTTTCTTGTTATTATTAGTATAATAATTAAATATAATCGAATAAAGACATAGATCAATATCATCGAGACTATTATCAGTCAGATACGCTTTTAATTGTTGGATATCGCCATGAAAAAATGTTAATAATAATTTTATCATAATATAAATATAATTAGCATACGGAAGAGATAAGAGCTTGGCAAGATCAATAGAAGATAGAGTATCTATTTTTTTCAGAGGTTGATCTAAAACTTTACATTCAGAAACCATATATGGTATTTTATTAAGAATATAACATACCACAAATGGTTCTTCACGTGTATATACCCAATCATGCCCTCCACCAGACACTTTTACAAACATATCAAGATAAATAGTGACGATTACATCAAATTCAGTTTTAATCGAAATATTTTTATATATTACAAGCATTCTATTATATTGATTATATAAAACTAAAAATCGAAAATAAATATGATGCTTTTCCTGTATATGCTTTTTATATTTATCTGAAAATCTCTTTAATGATAATATATCAATCATCAAACCCGCTCCAACCAATGCTGCATAATATTGCTCAATTTTTTTCTCACCTTCAAGTTTGATAGCAATATAATTAATTACATCCAGCATTGGTGTAATTTTCGATGTAAAATATAATAGCATTTCACTTTCAATAAAACCAACTCTGGATAACCTGGTCAATGGCTGCTCCATAGATGAGATTGTCATCCGTTTCTTTCCAGATGGTTTCACTTTCAATAGATTCAACACCCTCATCATATCTTCTAATCTCATAGGATCGCCATAGATTGCCAGAACATTTATCATCTCCCTGGCAACGTAAGGTAAATTTTTATAAAGCTTTTCAATCATATTAAAATTTAAGGTGCTCATTTTTAATTCCCCTGTTCTTAAGTCGCCTGCAAAAATATCTTTTTGCAGGTTACATCAGATTACTCTTCTCTTTTACCACCTGTCAATACTAAAAACAGGGCTATCTCATCTAATCTTTATGGCAGTTATTGGCTTACTGGGGACTGGCCCTTGGGCCTGTCCCCAGATGCAGAGATAGCGTAAAAGGCAAAAATAGCCTATATTAAGAAATTTAGATGAGATAGCCCTGCAAAAACAGGCTTGTTTCCTTGAAAAAAGGAAAAAATGCCATAAAATTTCTTTATGAAAAAGAAAGAAATTTTGAAGTCGATTATAATAGATTTTTATTAGTTGATCAAATGTCACTTTCAAAATTAGGAGGAAAA
>CAJXJU010000161.1 GCA_913055195.1 uncultured Desulfohalobiaceae bacterium
AAAATTCGGATTTGTTTCGGATTTCGATATTCGGATTTCGAATTTCTGAACTTTCGGAACTCCGAAAGTTGAGTTCTTAAATATTTTACCCCGTTAGCGATAAGTTCAGTTCCCAGAGTAGCAGTCAAGTTTCTGGTCCAGCCAGGATGGTTTGTAGGATGATTATAGGCTTCTGGATGTGGCATAAGGCCCAATATATGGCCGGATGGATCAGTCAGGCCCGCTATAGCCAGAGGTGAGCCATTAGGATTGTGTGGATATTCTTGAGTAGGCTCTCTGGTCTCAGGATGGATATATTGCAGGGCAATGAGATTATCTTCTTTTAATTTTTTCAATACATACTCATCCTTGACCACTACTTTTCCTTCACCGTGCCGCACGGGCAGATAAAGATAGTCCAGTCCTTTAGTAAAAATACAGGGAGAGTTTTGATTGCATTTTAGATGTATCCAGCGATCTTCAAAGCGGGCAGAATCATTATAGCTTAAACTGACCTGACGTTGAAAATAATTGTTGTCAATGGCTGGCAGGAGGCCAAGTTTGACCAACAACTGGAATCCGTTGCAAATGCCTAAAATAAGTTTTCCCGAAGAATAAAATTTTTGCAGCTCATCCTGCAAAGAGATGCCTGAGCGGGTTCTGGTGTATTTCCAGCGCAGTGCAGCGGCCTGGGCTGCGCCAAGATCATCCCCGTCTAAGAAGCCTCCGGGAAAGATGAGAAAATTATAATCTGATAAAAAGCATTTTTCTGCCACCAGGTCAGAAAAAAAGTAGATGTCCACCTGGTCGGCCCCTGCCTGCCTTGCAGCAAAAGCTGACTCTCGCTCACAATTGGTACCGTATCCAGTAATCACCAAAACTTTCACTTCGGACATATTTACCTCTTGCGTTTATATATCAATATAAATTAACTTTTTGATTAAAGATAGGGGGTTAATATGTTTGGGATCAGATTGCCTCGTTTTTATCCTGTGTTTTCATGGATACAAATTGAAGTAACCACCAAGTGTAATGCAAGCTGTGTCTATTGTCCACATTATTTATGCCGTTCAAGCTGGATAAAAAGAGATATTTCTTTTGAAATTATGAAATTTATTGAGCCAGCCCTGCCCACGACGGATCTCGTTTATTTGCAGGGATGGGGAGAGCCTTTATTGTATCCTGATTTATGGAAGATGATTGAATTCTTAAAAAAAAGAAACGTCCGAATTGGGCTGACCAGCAACGGAACTTTGATAACCAGGGAGATAGCCAGAAGGTTGGTTGAGGCAGGAGTGGATATAATTGCCTTTTCACTGGCTGGAACTGATGAAACAAATGACTTGATCAGAAAAGGAACAACTTTATCTGCTGTTAAGAGAGGTATAGGTCTGATTAATGAGGAAAAGAAGAAGCAGGGAACACCTCTACCTCGTGTTCATCTTGCCTATTTACTGCTTAAATCTCATTTTGACCAACTAAATGGCTTACCCTCCCTGTTAAATGAACTTTCTTTGCAAGAAGTTGTTGTCAGTCCTTTAACTTTATCTTTATCACCAGAGCTGGATAAAGAAGTCTGTTTTATAGAGGAGTTGCCTGAGCATAAGTTAATTTTTTTAAAAGAGTTAAAAAGAAAAATTACTGCACAGAAGTTATGTGACAATATGGTAATTCATCTGGTTAGCAAAGATATAACTGAACTATGCACAGAAAAAATAGAGTGGAGTATGACTATTAGCAGCGATGGACATATTCACTCCTGTGTACTGAGTATGGTGCCTGTAAAAACAAAACTTTTTTATTATCACCTTCATGCTCAATGTGAAATGATACCGAATGAATTTGGACATTTTCAGGATGATACATTGAAAAATATCTGGTATAATAAAAGTTATCGTAGTTTTAGAAAACGTCATTTAAAGGAAAATTTTGGAGAACTATCGTGTTCTCGTTGTTATAAAAGAAGAATGGTTACAATCTAAAACCACGCTCTTTAAGTATTTTTTGATTGAGATCATAGTAGTCAAGGATTGCCATAGCCTTGTTACGGGGTGGAATATTGTAGATGAACATAAAGATTAGGAAAATGGTAAAAAAAGTTTTAACCTCTTTTGATGAATTGTTAAAGTGGAAAAATGCAAGCAATAAAAATGTTACACCTAAAAAGAGGATACGTTCATAAGCACGTTTGAGGTGATATTTTAATGCCTTAAAGGCTTCATCTGATAGCTCTGGAACGATGTCGTGTGATAAAGTAGCAAGTTTTTTTCTTTTATCAACAAACAGGAAAATTGTTGCAATACCAACAAAGAGATAAAGTAAGCCAGTGAAATTGAGCACCATAGCTAATTTTCCTCTTTAGACCTGCAACTGCCCGTATGGGGAGTTGCAGGTCATTGTTTTATTACATTAGCCTGCAATATTAGGAATGGGCATACCGTGATGGAAGAGGTAGGCAATGATGATGGCAACAGGGATAATGAAAAGGAACAGGGCAATAAAATATACCCATACCATCTTGCCGAACTGAGCTTCAGCCAGCTTTTTGAAGTCAGTAATGATACCCAGGCTCATGAAGGTGAGCATGAAGAAGAACTTTCTCATGCCCTTTTCCACAGGCACAGCACCGGCCTTGGCTGCCTTTAAGATGGCCATGCCTTCTGGAGCGCCTGAATGTCCAGGGCCAAAGAAAATGCCCAGATATATGAACCAGGCCAGAAAGTAACCCAGAACAAATTTGGGGAATCTATGCCACACTTCACTAAAAGGAATCTTTTCTCCCTCTCTCTTTTCAATCTTGTAAACCCAGAAAAGAGCAAGGATAAAGGCCCACAGGCCAATAAACATATCGATCCAGATTTTGGTCATAACAGCGCTAACAGTAATTACGCCTTCAGGCCACTTAATTTTACCGCCAGACTGCTGTTCAATTTCATTACGCATAAATTCATCAAGCAGTTCACCGGCTGCTGCATCAGCGCCGTCAGTTTTGACCGACATACCCATGGCTGAACCAGCAACCATAGGATCACTTACACCTGGCCAGATGTGAGTAAAAGCACCAGGAAGAATTACCAGTTCAATAACAGCATAAACAACAACCAGAGCTGAAACCATAATGGTAACAACTGGTTTGGAGCGTACAGCACCGCCGGTTGCTACGGCAGCGGATACACCGCAGATGGAAATGGCAGAAGCCAGAACAGCGGCTGTTTTTCTGGGCAATTTGAAGATTTTTCTGGAGATAGTGTAAACACCGGGCCAGAAAATGAGGTAAGCAACGATTGTGGCCACAGCACCTGCCAGGAAAAGATCCAGGGTTAAATCAGCTAATTGATGACCAACCTTTGTGGATGTGGCAGCAGCCTTAATGGGCAGATAACCCACTTTAACGCCCAGAAATACAATAGCAGTTTTAATAAACCACTCAGGCTTGGCTGCCTCACTTAAATATCTGGCCAGTGGTTTGAAAAAGTTTCCAATGATCAAACCTACAATCAAAGACAGGATAAAAGATGCTCCTCCCCCCAGTGACAGAGTAAACATGCTGGGGAAATGACTTTTTTTTAAGTCAACAACAGATGCAGCAAAAAAGGCATGGTGACCAATAAACCAGACCAGATAGGTCAGGAAGAAGATAAATGTCCAGCCTACAAAGTATCTTTTGAGATCCCATTTCATAAAGTAAGCACCAATACAGGTGGCAATGGTGAACACCACATAGGTAACCAGAATGCCACCAATTGGCCCCAGGCCTTTATAAAATGCCTTTGCTGTCTGGCTGTATTTGGCGCCCAATGGATAAAAAGCATGAGTGACGTCAACTATTTTTTTGGGAATAGCTCCATCTGGCAGGGCAAGAACCCATGTTTTAGGATAGGTGATCCAGCCCACCAGATCTAGTCCAGCAATACTTAGTAAACCAAGGACAAAAAAGGTAAGACCCAGCCAGACAGCCCACCAGTCTTCAGTGGTGAGCATGCCATCATACCAGGCTCTTTGTGTTTTAGCCATGTTGTTCACTCCCTCCTCTAATTGATTTTTAAAATTCGGTTAAAATAATGATTGGCAAAGGGACGTATCCAGTGGGGAATGGCTGAATTGTCAAAGGCCATAAAGACTTCTATTTTTTTAGTTTTAGCAATATCATCCCTTGCCATGTACCACTGCCTGACCGCTTCATCCAGCTTTTCCAGGCTGGGAGCGGCCACACGGAACTGGTCGTTCCAGGCAATCCAATCACGACCATCATGGGTAATGGTCATGTTTTCCTGAATGAGTTCAGACATGGCAGCCTCTTGCTAGTGTTGGTGATTTGTAGTGGTGTAAGATTAGTGAAGTATTGATGTGGGAACGATCATCAATCCAATGACCAGAGCTACAAGAGCGGCAGCAAAAGAACCCAGTACCAGCCATGTTTCACCAGAAGACCATTCTTCTGCACCGGCCAGTACGTCTTCTGCTTCCAGGGCATCCCCACTTAGACTTGATGAATGTTTGGTTTCCTCTGACATACCTTTACCTCCTTGTTTGGTTTTGGTTTAAAGTTTTGGATTAGATATACTCAACTTTCGGAGTTGCGGAAAGCACGTTTTCTTCCATGCTGGACAAAGGTT
>CAJXJU010000162.1 GCA_913055195.1 uncultured Desulfohalobiaceae bacterium
TGAAGCATTCAACATTCAACATTGCCTGCAAAAAGGGACTTTTTGCAGGCGACTCATGAAAATCATGGAGTATGAATATGAAGCGATTATCATTAAATTATTCTTCATTTGCTAGATTGATTAAAGATGGATGTATTTATGTTGATAAGACAGAATATATTTTGAAAATGTTAAATGAAGGAATATATTATTTTTTGTCAAGGCCAAGAAGATTTGGTAAATCACTGCTTATAACTACATTATGGGAATTGTTTAAAGGAAGAAAGGAGTTATTTAAGGGATTATATATTGATGATAAATGGAATTTTGAAAAATATCCAGTCATTTTAATTGATTTTAATACCATTTCAAAAGAAAATCCTGAAATATTAAAAAAATCATTGATGTTAAAATTAGAACAATATGCTGAACATTATGGCGTTGAGATAAAGTATAAAGTACTGAAAAACAGTTTTGCAGAGATAATAAGAAATTTATATAAAAAATTTGAAAAAGAAGTAGTTGTATTAATAGATGAGTATGACAAGGCAATACTGGATCATATAGGGTTGGGAGAGGAGAGGAAAAAGATAGCCTATGCCAATAGGGATGTGTTAAAGGAGTTTTTTGGCGTTTTAAAAGGCGATGATGTGGTTGATCAATTGAAATTTGTGTTTGTAACAGGAGTATCAAGGTTTACAAAGGTTAGTATCTTTTCAGAGTGGAACAATTTAAATGATCTTACATTCGATGAATCTTATGCTACTTTTCTGGGATATACACAGGAAGAACTGGAAAAATATTTTAAGTCGCATATAGAGAAATTTTGCGTAGAAAATGGTATAGAATATGAAGATGCTGTAAGGAGTTTGAAAAACTGGTATAATGGTTACAGGTTTGGGCTGGAGAATGATGTCCGTGTCTATAATCCCATTTCAGTGATGAGTGCATTGTTAAAAGGCAGCATCAGGAATTACTGGTTTTCAACGGGTACACCAACATTTCTGGTGAACTTGTTGAAAAAGGAGAATTATTATCTTCCAAAGCTGGAACATACCAGTATAGATATGGGTAGTTTTGAAGCCTATGATCTGGAAGAATTACCTCTTGAGGCGATGTTTTACCAGACAGGGTATTTGACTATACAGGATGTTGAGGAAGATAATATATTATTGCACTTTCCTAATCAGGAAGTAAAAAAAAGTTTTAACCGGGTGCTAATAAGGAGCATATATTCAGCAGATATGGAGGTGTATAGCCTGGGGTTAAGGTTGGGTAAGATGTTTCAGGCTGAAGAGTTTGAACAGATAGAGGAAGTAATCAATGAGATTTTTGATTGTATAGAATATAACTTATATCCATCAGAGAAGGAAGCAGACAGATTAAAAGAAAGGTATTATCATAGTCTGGTCTATTTGATATTTTCGTTGCTTGGTTATGAAGCAAAGAGTGAGGTTTTAAATGCCAGGGGCAGGCTGGACATGGCTTTGAAGTTGCGTGATAAAGTGTATGTAGTGGAATTCAAGATCAAAGGAAAAGCAAGAGATTGTATCAATCAGATAAAACAAAAGGATTATGCACAGCAGTTTAAGAGAAGAGGGCAAAGAGTAATCCTGTGCGGGATGGTGTTTGATGAAAAGGCAAAAAAGCTTGGGGAGATAGAGTTTGAGAAGATGGCAGGATAGTTGTTGCTTTTTTCAGGCGTTATTATGTTTAATTGTAGGGGCAGATTCCATATCTGCCCCTACATCGAACATTGAAGATTGAACTGAGCCTGCAAAAAAGTATTTTTGCAGGCGAAGCAAACAAGGAGTGTGATATGACTGAAAGTGTAACAAAAATTTATTATCCTTTTGATCCAGCAAATTCTTTTAGGAAATTTTTACACAATGACGTAGAGAATGATGAGTTTGCAATGAAATTACAGGCAGTTTTTGATTCACTACAGCCTTTTTTTGCAAAAAGATGGATACCCATGAACAAACGCTATTGTTTTGACAGAACAATCAATGCGTGTTGGCTTGGGCTGTGTGAAAGTAATTTTGATTACCCACTATTAAGTGATAAATCTGTTGAAGAGGCAGTTTCATATATCCAGAATTATTATCAGGATAACAATATTGATTTGCCTACTGAAGATGAATTACGAGCATTGCATCAGATTAAAGAAGCACCCTTTGCTTTATATAATGGAAGGCCTAAAAAACCTGGCTATAATATGTTTTGTAAGATAAAAGATGGAAAAACGTGGGTAATTAAACATATTGATCTTGATAATATGAGGATTTTGACTACTTCTTCTTCTTCAGGTTTTGTCCATCCAATATTTAGATTATACAAAGATACCAAAACAAAACTGTCAGATAAACAGATATTTTTGCTCTGGCTGAAGCACAAGCTTAAACCACGTGATTTTCATAGTAAAGTCTATGACGAACTTATGCAAATTGATTTTGATATTAATCTGGAGAATTTTGAAATACAAATAAATTCTTATCAAATCTCATATGATAATTTAGTAAAAAAACTAAAAAGCATTGATAAAGAACGTGCCAATCTGCCTGAATATCCAGAAAAGATTTTTTATGATGTAAACAAGGGAAGCTGGGAAGTTTACAGGAGGGCATTTGAGATTCAAGATGGTTATGAGATTGAGTTAGACAGGCCATTGGTTGCTCGCAATCCAGAGGCTGACATCAAGGATGGTATTGTTGCCATTGATTTTGGCACAAAAAGCACTGTTGTAGTAAAGCAGGATGAGACAGAAAAGATTTTGCCTTTAAGGGTGGGGATGGGCAACTGGAATGAAAAAGAAAGGCCAGAGCATTTTGAAAATCCAACAGTTATGGAATTCATTAATCTGGAAAAATTTTTAACTGACTATAAGCAATATGAATATCGTCCATACACCAGATGGGATGATTTAACCATTTCCCATACAGCGTACAATAATTTGACAAATTCATCCAATGCAGAAAATTTTAATGCATTTTTAACCGAGCTGAAGCAATGGTCTGGCAATAGTGAGAAGAAAATCAAGATAGAAGATCAACAAAAGAATCTTTATGAAATAAAGCCCTTTCTGGAACTTTCTGATGATGATTTAAATCCTATAGAATTGTATGCCTATTATCTGGGTCTTTATATAAATAATCAATTTAATGGCGTTTATGTAAATTATATTTTGTCATTTCCTGTTACTTATGAGATGAGCGTGAGGAAGAAGATTCTGGAGAGTTTTAAGCAGGGCTTAAAAAAGTCTTTGCCATTAAAAACCGAGATAGAAGTAATATCCGGTGCAAGTGAGCCTGCTGCGTATGCTGCTGTGGCAATTGAGAAGCATGGCCTGGCAGAGAAACAGGAGATAAATTTTTATGGAGTATTTGATTTTGGTGGTGGGACAACAGATTTTGATTTTGGGATTTTCAGGTGGGCCAGAGAAGATGAAGAAATGCGATATGATTATGTAATAGAACATTTTGGAGCTGGTGGGGACAGATTTTTAGGTGGTGAAAATTTGCTGGAGATGCTTGCTTTTGAAGTGTTTAAAGCAAACAGGGAGATTTTGTATGAGAATGATATAAGTTTTACCAGACCAGTGGAAATGGAGGAATTTGTAGGCAGTGAGGTATTAATCAGTGATTCAAGAGAAGCCAGGTTAAACATGGTGAATCTGGTCAAAAAATTACGTCCATTCTGGGAGAGGGAAAATTTTGATGACAAGATTTTTGAAGATGATAAAATTGTGGTAGATCTTTATAGCAATGATGGGGAGTTAAAATCAGCAATAGCACTGGAAATGAAAGAGGAAGATTTGCTGGAGCTTTTAAAGAGGAGGATACAAAAAGGCATAGACAGTTTTTTTGAGGGCATGAGAGAAGCGTTTTTTCACAATAAAGATATTGTTCAGAAAGAGGAAGAAATAACAATAAATATATTGCTGGCAGGTAATTCCAGCAAATCACCTCTGGTAAGAGAACTGTTTGAAGCGAAAATCAATCAAGTCAGGGAAAAGATAGAAAAGGAACAGATTAAGGGAGATTTTGTGTTGTATGATCCTCTGGATAACAATGGCAACTATGAAGAGCCAAATGGTAAGACAGGGGTGGCATTTGGCCTTATTGCCACGAGAAAAGGGGGCAATATTCTGGTTATAGATAAAAATATCAAGGAAAATGAGATTAAATTTCAATATTATCTGGGCCGTAAGAGAAGAAAAAAATTCAGGATGGTAATTGACAGGGAAGAAGAATACAACAGGTGGAAAAAATTTATTGATGCCTCAACTGACTGGTTTGAAGTATATTATACAGAATTGTCACTGGCCACAACTAATGAGATGGATATATCTGAGACAAAGAAAAGGAGGCTGAAAATAGATTATGTAGATAAGAATGCGTTTGTCTATATAAGAACAGTTACACCCAATGAGTTTGAATATGTGGTCAGTAATGATGAGTTGATTAAAGAAGAGAAATATCTGGGAGAAATAAAAAGGGTGAAGATTTAGTATTGGTGTATTGGCCGAGCACCTAAAATTGACTGTTAATTTTTGTCATAATTTACCCTGTTGAATCCCGCTTTGCGGGGCTGTCCCTGACAGCATTCAACAGGG
>CAJXJU010000163.1 GCA_913055195.1 uncultured Desulfohalobiaceae bacterium
GTGCTTTCCAAAATAGTTGTAATATCGGCAAGTTAACGAACTCAGAAAGTTGAGTTTATAATTATATTTGAAAACATGGAGGAGAGTATGAACAGAAAAATTATTTTTTTGTATGTTGTGGGCATTTTTTTGCTGTTTTCAGGGCAGGCAGTAGCGCAAAATTTATCAATGGACAGTTCTGCCTATGTCCAGACTTTTGAAAATGGTAAAATCAACTGGCAGACTGGATTGGTGACAGCAGTTGGAATTGGCGCGCCTCCTGCCAATGCGGTAAACATGGCACAGGCCAGGGCTATGGCTGTACGAGCAGCAACTGTGGTGGCCAGAAGAAATTTGCTGGAGATAATCAAGGGGGTTCAGATTGATTCATCAACCACAGTAGAAAATTATATGGTCACCAATGATGTTATTGTCACTCAGGTGAGGGGATTTTTACAAAATTCCCAGATTTTGGATACTGCCTACATGTCTGATGGTTCTGTGGAAGTAACTGTTGGTATTAGTTTGAGAGGCGGTCTGGCCAATGTGATTATGCCAAAAACTATTCCTTTTGGAATTAAAATTAAAAAACCTGAGTCAGTACCAGTGCCCCCTGCTCCTCCTTCTCCACCAGCGGTACAGGAAAAGGAAGTTCAGCAACCAGAGCCTGAAGTTCGCATTGAGCCTAAGGATGTAGAGCCACAGTCCAAACCGGTTGCGCCCAGGATGGTATATACGGGTTTGTTAGTTGATGCACGTGGTCTGGGGGCAAGACCGGCCATGAGTCCTAAAATACTGGATGAAAACGGACAGGAGGTTTATGGGTCTGCTCTGGTTAGTCGTGAATATGCCATTCAGCAGGGCATGGCTGGATATGCCAAGGATCCGGACAGGGCCAGCAAAAATCCGCGTATAGCTGACACTCCATTTGTAGTTAAGGCTGTTATGGCCAAAGGCAAGGCCAGGACAGACCTTGTAATTCCCAATGATGTTGCCAACCAGTTGAGAGAACTGGCCAAAAATCAGAGTTTTCTGGAAAAGTGTAAAGTAATGATAGTTCTGGATTAGATTGGCAGGAGCACCAGGGCAATCCCTGTGGTTGCCCATTGTTTGAATTTGAAATTCGAGGGAAAGAATATGAATATATGGCAAAGATTTTTAAGCACAACCCTGCTGCTGACAGGATTGATTCTTATGGCAGCATGTGCGGGAACAGGGCGCAAGCCAGCAGGCGTTATGGACAATCCGGTTCATCATTATCAGGTGGGCATGGATTTTATTGAAAAGGGTAAATTTGATCAGGCCCTGCGCGAATTTGAACTGGCCCTGCAACTGGATAAAAATTATGGCCCAGCACTGGCCGGTAAAGGATTAGTAATTGTTTATCAGGGTAGTGATGATGGTTTGCGTTTGATTTTAAAGGGAGAGCGTAAAGCCAGAACCAGCGAAGAAAAGGTATGGGCTATTGTTGCTGAGATCAGGGCCTATATTCAGATGGCCAGACAGAATATGATTTCTGAAAATCAGTTGATTTTAAAGAGTAAGGAAGCATTTAAGCGTGGCAAGGTCATTGATTCCAGTTCACCTGAGCTTTATTTTTATATGGGAGAAGCATATTTGCAGGCACTGGATTTTCAGAGGGCCGAGCAGATGTATGCGCGGGTGAAGAATTTAAAAAATGGCTTTGAGCAGAAGGCGGATCAAAGATGGGAACTGGTGCAAAAGGCCAATCGTGCCGCGCCTGAGACCAGATTGGGCAAGAAGATTGTCCTGATAGACAAGATTAGCCGCGCAGATATGGCAGGATTGTTGATTGAAGAACTGAATGTAGAAAAGTTTTATACGCGTACCCAGAAGCCAGAGCAAGCCGGGTTTGGGCCTCCAGAGAGCTTGAAGATGGAGGGCGAGGATTTATATGAGCAGATCAAGGTCAAAGACATTGACGACCATCCTTTAAAAAATGATATTTTAAAGGTAATTGATCTGGGTGTTAAAGGGCTTCAGCCTTATCCAGACCATACATTCCGGCCCCAGGCGCCAATGACAAAGGTTGAGGTGGCCCTGCTTTACGAGGACATAATTGTTCGAGCCACTGGCAATGAAAACCTGGCCAGCGAGTATATTGGGCAGGAAAGTCATATTCCAGATGTACCCGGTTCTCATTATGCTTTTAATGCAATCATGCTTTGTACGACAGGGGGCTACTGGAGACTGATTTGCGCACAGGCGCTTTTTATCCAGAGAAAACCATTTCTGGAGTTGACGCGCTTTTGTCTATTAAAAAACTGAAGGAAATGCTCAGATTGTTTTAGAAGATGCTGAAAATAGTCAGGTTGATTTTAACGTGCTGTTTAGTTCTGAAGGTCTCTTCAGCCTTTGCCGGGCAAAGAGTGCATGTTGTCTGGCCTCTGGAGGCTGGAGAGACCCATTTGCAGGTTCTGGATCAGGCACTGGATTATGGTTTTAACCAGGCTGTGATGCTGGAAACAGATGATATTCTGGGGGTTAAGCTGGAAGATAGACGAAGAGAAATACTGGCCGGGTTTTTGGCACCAGAAGTCAAGGGGCTTGTTTTAAGTTACCGGGAACTGAGCAGAAAAGAGCTGCCTGAAGAGCTTGTTCTGGATCTGGAAGTTAACGTAGATAGAGAAAGGTTAAAATCTTTTTTAAAAAAAACAGGCGTATTTTTCACCAGGACAAAAAATTGGCCGTGTGATCTGATTTTAAAAGCTTTTAATCCTGGTGAGCGGGAGTTGTTGTCCAGATTACGGTTATTAACCGGAGTGGTGGTTCAGGCTGATGCTGTTACCAGGTTAGTTTTGAAAAGGGACTTGCAGGGTGCCTGGCAGGGTGAAATTCAATATAATGGGCAAACCATAAGTCAGAAGGGTATGTCCTTAGAGAAAGTATGGATGGCTTTATGGGCGAGGTTTTTCAGTTTGCCTGAGGTTCAGAAAAATTTTATGAGGAAGTGTGTTCTGGCTACCAGTGGTTGGGCCACAACTGATGCAATAATGTTTTTTGATCATGTCCTGAGCGGATGGGATAAGATAATAGAAACGCATAAAATTGTGTCCGTAAATATAGATGTGTTAGCCATAACCAGTAAGTGGTTAGTTTCCACAGTGGATGACGCAAGACTGGAACAAAAATTAAGCGAGTATCTGCCAGAGCAAGGGGTTGTTTTTGAGTTAAAGGAGATATATTAGTTTTGAATGCTTTAAGGAGGTATTATGCGCGCGGTCCTTTTTTTATTCATTTTTTTCTTTGTAAGTTACGCCAATTGTTTTAGCTATGAATTGCCTCTTTCCGGGCAGGCACTGGTTAATCTGGTAGAGGGCGATGTTCTGCTTTGTGTGAAAGGAACTTCCCGGAACTTAAAAGCAGGAGACAGGATTATGGCTCCGGCCCGGGTGAAGCTTAAAGATAATTCCAGGCTTGAACTGGTTGTGCCGGATGGCAGTATTTTGCGTTTTGCCTCTAACACTGAGTTTAAACTGGTGAAAGCCGTGGCCAATGAAGGCAAAAGGGACATTCAGGTGGATGTTGCTCTGGGTGATTGCTGGGCGTCCGTGAAAAAGTTATTGGGTGAGGATAGTAGTTTTCAGGTTAACTCACCTACGGCAGTGGCTGGAGTGGCTGGAACCAAATACAGGGTAGAAGTAACTTTGAACAAGAGTACTTCTTATAGGGTTTATGAAGGTAAAATAAGAGTTGGATATCGGCCAGTTTCAGAAAAGTATGTTCCTGGTAAAAAGTTTGTTATGCCAAAAAGAGTGCAGGGACCAGGACGGGTTGCAGGCCCAAAAAGGGTCAGCCTGCAAGAGTGGATGTTTATAGTTCAAAGGGGTTATCAATTTAATATCACCCCGCAGGGGAGGTTTAACCGGCCAGAGCCGTTTGATATGCAAAAGGACAGGCAAAACTCCTGGGTAAAATGGAATCTGATGCGGGATAAAGAGCTTGGCCTGTAATGAAAGAACAGAGCAAATGGAATATTCCAAATTGTTTAACAATAGTCAGGATACTTGTTACTCCTGGTTTTGTGGCTGCCTTTGTAGGTGAAAATTTTTGTCTGGCCTGGTTTTTATTTGCTCTGGCAGGGATCACTGACGCATTGGATGGTTTTCTGGCGCGTGTGCTGAAACAGAGAACAACTCTGGGCGCCATGCTTGATCCTCTGGCGGACAAGGTATTATTGGTGACATCATTTGTGTGTCTGGGGATAAAAGGGTGGCTACCGGCGTGGGTGGTGATTCTGGTTGTGAGCAGAGATTTAATAATTCTGGGAGGGCTGGCAGTGCTACACTTCTGGGGCGTAAACATAAGCAGAAAAATCAAACCCTCTCTGGCAAGCAAATTGACTACCATGTTTCAAATCCTGCTGGTTTTTTTTGTGCTTGTGGCCAGAAGTACATCCTGGCCAGTTGACTGGCTGTTACCAGGACTCATTTTTTTAGTGGTCTTGTTTACCTTAATTTCTGGTGCGGATTATGTGTATAAAGGACTGAATTATTTTTTTCAGAACAACGGAGATTAGTTTTGGGTTACTCAACTCAACTTTCGGAGTTCCGAAAGTTGAGAAATTCGAAATCCGAATATCGAAAT
>CAJXJU010000164.1 GCA_913055195.1 uncultured Desulfohalobiaceae bacterium
AAAAAAAGTGGAGATAAAGGCGATATGAGGTTTGAAAAGTAAGCTTAAAAGGTAGATGGTTTTCAGAGGTGGTGGTTGAAAATTTAAATTTTAAAGAAAAGTAACCCTTGAAAAAAGGGTTTTTCTACAGACTCGTTAGCCTAAAGAATAACATTTTAAGTTCGGCCAATATTGGGAGAAAAAAATGAAAAAAGCAATCTGGTTGTCATATGATTTGAGCGTAAAAGGTGATTATGAAGGTTTATATGCATGGCTTGACGACATAGGGGCAAAAGAGTGTGGCGATAGCCTTGCTTTCTTTAACTACGAAATTAGTAGTGATGAGGATTTGATAGAGGCATTAAAAAAAGAAATAAAGGAGAATGTCTCATTAACAAAAAGAGATAGGATTTATATTATCTTTAGATGTGATGATGGAAACTTAAAAGGAAAGTTTCTTTTCGGAAAAAGAAAATCAGCACCATGGACTGGTTATGGATCAAAACAGACTGAACCAGAAGAAGATTTCTAAAAATGGCAAAATCTATAATAATTGATTCATGTTTTTGGTTTGCGCTTTTTGATAATAGAGATCCATATCATGAAGATGCTATGCTTTTTTATGAATATATTGTTCCTCATACGCTTGTCCTGCCATGGCCCACATTGTATGAAGCATTGAACACAAGATTTTCTCGTCGGCGAGCAAGCGTTGAAAAATTTTATAGCATCATCAGAACGCATTCAACTTATTTAGTTCCAGATAATGAGTATAGAGATATATCTCTTGAATATTTCTTTAATCAAAGACGTCCGTTTAGCTTGGTTGATATAGTGATAAGAAATATTATTTTGGATGAATCAATCAAAATAGATGCTATTGTAACTTTCAATGAAGCTGACTTTATCGATATATGCTCTAAAAGAGGGATAGAATTGTTTAATGGCTAACTGTTGCGTTTCGACGTGTTATGTGTCAGTTAGTTTTTACGGTTATCTATTATAAATAATTCCGCCTTTATCTTTATAAAGCTTCAGGATTTTCTCTGCTTCCCTGGCGAGCAGTCCCTCTTCAACTATAATCCCAACATTTTTTAAATACTGCCAGGATTTATCAAAAACAGGACCTTCATCAAAGCCAATTTCCCTGGCAGCTTTGCCAGAAGCCCCGAAAACAATCCGCTTGACTCCAGACCACAACGTGGCTCCCAGGCACATGACGCACGGTTCGCTTGTGGAAAATAGTAAAGAATAGTGGCCTATTCTTTTTTGGGCCATGAGAAAGGCCACGATTTCGGCGTGGAGTACACTTAAATTGGACCAGGTGACGAGGTTGATTCCTACAGAGATCAATTTACCGGTATTTATTTCAAAGATAGCCGCGCCAAAAGGTCCTCCTGTATTGTTTTCTACATTGGCTTTGGCCAGGGAAAGGGCCAGGCGCATTTTTTCTTCATCAGAGTTAATACTCTGGTCTAGCCGGACTGATTTTTTCAGCCAGTCCGGATAATCGATCTGGATAATGGGCAGGGTGTTCATATCTTTTCCATTACTTTTTTTATCCTGCATATACCGCATAGTTCTTCTGAGGTTGGATAACCACATTCAGGACAGGGAGTTAGTTCCTGGCCCTGTTTTTGTTCCAGGAGTTTGAAACCCTTTTGACCCCGATTTAAAAATCCTTCGTAAAATTGGAGTTTGCGACCGGGTTGTTTAAATTCAAGTTCCTCCAGAAGTCTTTTATAATAAGTAAAACTGGCTCCAGTACTATAGGGACAGGGGGCAAACCCATATTCAATTCCTACCAGATAACACAAATTGGCAGTTTCAAACTCAGTCAAACGATACAGGGGCTTGACCTTACGCACAAAGCCATTCTCAGCCGGGAGAAGTGGCCCCTGATCACTTAAGTGAGCAGTGTCCCATCGCAGTGTGTTTGAAAACAGTCTGGCTACTTCATCATCCAGATTGTGGCCTGTAGCCAGAACAGTGAATCCATGATCCAGGGCAAATTTATTAAAGAAATATCTCTTGATTTGACCGCATACTGAGCAAATTGGGCGCCTGATTCTTTTTTTGACTTCTGGAATGGCCAACCCTTCATTTTTTATTTCCAATATTTTTAATTCAATGTTAAAGTTTTTACAAAAGCTGGTTGTAAGTTCCCTGGCCTGTTCAGACGAACCTGGAATGGCCAGGTCAATATGGAGCCCGGTGACATCATAGCCAAGGTTGGCCAGTTGCCAGGCAAGGGCCAGAGAGTCCTTGCCTCCACTTATGGCCACAAGGATTTTATCTTTTTGGGTCAGAAGTTTGTGATCCTTAATGGCCTTTTCTACCTGGCGTTTAAAAAAAAGGAGATAGCACTCAGCACAAAACGCGGTGTTATGACCGGGCAAGGCCACTACAGCTTGTTTTTTACATCTTCTACATTTCATAATTTTACCCTCTGGAAATAACAGGACGAATGATTATGTTATCATCTGGATAAAGGCGTCTGTCAGGTGTTAAAAGTTGGCCATTGCGGATAACAAGGGCTTGCGTAGGGCGCAGGTTTAATTTGTTCAAAAGACCGAGGACCGTTTTTGTCTTGCCAGTCAGCTTAATTTCTTTGTTTTCTGGTTCGATAAATACTTTCATAAGTAACTCCCTTAAGGGTAATAGTTAATATTTAAAGGGAGAAAGTCATGAAGGGAAAAATTTTAGTCGTTGATGATGAACTACATATTCGTATGCTTTATCAAGAAGAATTGGAAGATAAAGGTTATGAAGTCATCACCTCGGATGGAAGTGATAATATTTTGGAAATCCTCGAAAAGGAAAGGCCAGATGTTGTAATTTTAGACATAAGACTGGGTGGCAACAGATCTGGCCTGGATATCCTGCAGGAAATCCGCACCAGAGAGCAGCACGATGACGTTTCAATTATTCTTTGCACAGCCTACGATAGCTTTCAGCATGATGTAAAGTCTATTGCTGCTGATTATTATGTGGTCAAGTCTGTTGACCTGACTGAACTTCTGGACAAGGTGGAGCAGGCCATGTCCAGGGGCATGAAAAGAAAGGATGGAGTATGAAGGATGAAGAAAGTCCGGCTTTACCTCCTTTTTATCTGGTATTTATACACGGCCTTGTTGTGTTCTCTAAGGGTTGAACTAAAATAGTGAGTACCGTCTCCTTTGGCCACAAAATAGAGATAGTTATGTTTTTCCGGGTTCAGAGCCGCTTTGATGGATGCAAGACCTGGTGAACAGATTGGGCCAGGAGGCAGGCCTTTGTGTGTGTATGTATTGTATGGATTTTGTTTATCCAGAAGATGTTTCCTGGTCAGGTTGCCGTTGAACTGTTGCCCCAGTCCGTAAATCACGGTGGGATCACATTGCAGGAGCATTCTTTTTTTTAGCCTATTCAAAAAAACACCGGCTATGCGTCTTCGTTCCTCCGGGCGTCCTGTTTCCTTTTCTATCAGCGAAGCCAGGGTTAATTTCTGGTAAATTTGCTTAAAGGGCAAGTCTGCCCACAGGTTTGTGGTCTTTTGCCAGAATTCTTGAATAAACATGCCCGCAATTTCCTGTCCACTGTAGTTTTTGGACCTGGATAAAAAATAGGTTTCTGGAAACAAAAATCCTTCTGCCGAAGGCGCGTAAATAGACATCTGCTCAAGAAAGGCGCGTTCTTTAATACTTTTTGCAAATTCGTCAAGAGAACAAAACCCCATTTTTTCCACCAGTCGTCCAACTTGCCACCAGGTTAGACCTTCTGGAATTCTAAGAGGATATAAAACTTCAGACCCCCTGGTTAAGTGATCCAGGATGTCAGCCAGGGACCATGAAGGATTGAGTTTAAACTGGCCGGCCTGTATTTTTTGGGTCTTACCGTTTAACCTGGCCCCAAGGATAAAAAATTGCGGATGTTTAATGATTTTTTGGCTATAAAGGAGGCAGGCAACGTCTCTTAGAGATTGACCGGGGGTTATGTGCACAATTTTAGTTGTAGCGTCAGGGCCAGAGATGTTTTGTGGTGTATTCCATAAATGAATACAATAAAAAATAGTCAAAGTAATAGCCAGGCAAAAGAAGAGAAACAGACCTAAACTCCAGATAATTTTATTTTTCATTTTTGTGTCAAGAAAGTTTCCAAAATCAGCACTGCTGATAACTCGTCCAGGTATTTTTTGCGTTTTTTGCCTTTGATACCCTGTCTTTTCAGATAGTTTTCAGCCTCATAGGAAGTCAGGGCCTCATTGACCGGGTGGATGGGTAAGTCCGTGCGTCGTTTAAGACTGGCGATAAAATTGTGTACCTGCCTGGTTGTCAGTGTTTCCTGGCCATTAAGCCCTAGAGGCAGGCCCACAACAATGGCTTCTATTTTTTTTTCCTGGATAATTTGCATTAACCGGGCATAAAATTCATTACGCGTTGTTCTGACAATGGTGGTCAGGGGAAAGGCCATACGTCCCTCTGGATCGGATATGGCCAATCCAACGCGTTTTATGCCAAAGTCAATCCCTAGATAGCGCATGATATGACTCTTCTGCAAAAACTCTGTTTTTGCAGGAAGTGTTAAGTTTTAAGTGCTAAGTTTTGAGTTATTTCAACCAGT
>CAJXJU010000165.1 GCA_913055195.1 uncultured Desulfohalobiaceae bacterium
TAATCTTATCCTTACCTGGATTATACTTTTCTGTTAAAAGTTCTCCAAACCAGCAGACAAGACCTGGCTGACCACTGGTTACCTCATAAACTTTGTCTATTACTTGCTCCTCTATCTCCTGACCGCTCTCTTCAATATACTGGTTGTACAAATCAACCACCTCATCATGGGTAAAATTCTCCACATGCAGGGAGCGCTGGATATTAAAGGGTGAGCCCCTCTCACTATCCACGCCTAAAACTGCTCTTACTCCTATTAAGGCAAGGCCGTGTAAAAGATAGGCTTCTCTTGTTATATAAATATCTCTGAACCTGCTAACCAGCTTATCTATCATCTCAGAATTTAAAGAATCAAACTCATCTATAAACAAAATAACCGGTCTATCAAAAATACCTTTTTTCTTTTCAAATAACTCCACAAAAGCAGAAAGGTCCTCTGGTGGATTGGATAACTCTATGCCAAATCCTATCCTCAAAAGTCTTGGTAGCTCTGCTAAAAATTCATCCAGAGTATCTGAGCAGACCCCCTGCATACTCATAAACCCGCAAATAAATTTATCTCCATATCTCCTTTCTATCTCTTTTTTTACCTCTCTCATCAGCCAGGTCTTGCCTGTCTGCCTTGGCGCCCACACCGTAAAATAATGACCTCCCTTGCCTGGCTTGCCCACAAGCTGCTTAATACACTTTTCCTTCAGTTCCTTTCTTGAAACACAAAAATGTTCCTCGCAATCCACAGGGCCGTAGGAAAAAAAACTCCTCATCTATTACTCCTGTTCTCTTAAAATAATATTCTATGCTGTAGGGGGTAATTCACAGGGCTATCTCATCTAATTTTTATGGTAGTTATTGGCTTGCTGGGGACTGGCCATTGGGCCTGTCCCCAGGGCCCCTACCACCCATCTTCTCAGCTTCCTAACTTCTCAAGCTCTTAATTACCTCTCCCACTCTGTTCAGGGCATCGGTCAAAGTCTCTTCATCAAGGGCATAAGATATGCGGATGCACCGATCATCGCCAAATGCCGCGCCAGGTACTAACGCAACCTCTACTTCTTCCAGAATTTTTTGACATAACTCAACTGAATTTTTTACTTCATCATTATAAATAGCACTCACATCAGGAAAAATATAAAACGCTCCATCTGGTTTCGGGCATACAACCCCTGGCCATGACCTGACTATCTCCAGAGCAAGGTCACGGCGCTTGACAAAACTTTGCTTCATCACTTCTACAGGCTCAAAAGAACCTGTAAGCGCTGCCACAGCACCTTTCTGGGCTATAGAGCAAATATTGGAAGTGCTCTGGCCCTGAAATTTAATCATGGCTTTTATAAGGTCCCTGTGGGCCAGACAAAAACCAACACGCCATCCGGTCATGGCCATACTCTTGGACAACCCATTGACTATAGCTGCCCTGTCTTTGTTCTCAGCCCAGAAACCTGCCAGAGATGCTGGTTTTGCTGGTTCATAGACTAATTGATCATATATCTCATCTGAAATAATAAAAATATCTTTACTCCTGGCCCAGTCCGCCAGCTCATTTAATTGCTCCTGAGTATAATGACATCCTGTAGGATTTGAAGGAGTATTTATTATAATAGCCCTGGTCCTGTCCGTAACCGCCCTATCAAGCTTATCCACACTCACTAAAAAATTGTCTTCTGCCGCGGCAGGAACAAACACAGGCATCCCCTGAGCAAGCTGAACCATTGCTGGATAACTTACCCAGTATGGAGCCAGAATTAACACTTCATCTCCTGGATCCAGAAGACACTGAAAAAGATTATAAAGACAATGTTTGCCACCATTGGAAACCATCACCTCTTCACGCTCAGGTTTTACCTGATAAAAACGATTAAAGTATCCTGCTACAGCATCTCTAAGCTCAGGAATACCCGGAACCGGAGTATATTTGACAAACCCTTCATCAAGGGCCTGTTTAGCTGCCTCAATGATATGGTCAGGAGTGACAAAATCTGGTTCACCAACAGCCAGACTTATTACCTTGCGACCCTGGGCGCGCATCTCCTGGGCCTTGGCATTAATGGCCATAGTAGCTGAGGGCTGTAGGCTCAAAATCCTCTGAGATAATTTCATTTCTTACCTCCACATTTTAAAATTTAGGTTCACCACGACCAGGCTAGACCTTTTGTTCTACCTATATTAAACAAAGATTTGCTGAAGGTAAATTAAAAGGTTATTGTAAATTTTATTTGTTTAAAATTATTTCAAGCCATTAAGTTGTTAGTGACAGCATCCAAATATTCACAAGATAATAACAGGGGTTAAAAAAACATGATCAAAGTCCTTCGCGCAACCAACATGGATAAATGCATTGGTTGCTCCAGTTGCACCCTGGCCTGTGCCCGCCTGGTTCATAAAACTCTCTCCTGGGAAAAGGCAGGCATTCGGATTCACTCTCCTGGCGGTTTAAGCACCGGATTTGAAGCCACTTATTGCCTGGCCTGCGATCCAGCTCCATGTATTGAGCCATGTCCAACCGCTGCGCTTGTGCAACGTAAAGGCGGTGGGATCATTTTTAAGTCCAGATTATGTATCCATT
This sequence comes from uncultured Desulfohalobiaceae bacterium, assembly GCA_913055195.1. Taxonomy (GTDB): domain Bacteria; phylum Desulfobacterota; class Desulfovibrionia; order Desulfovibrionales; family Desulfonatronovibrionaceae; genus Desulfovulcanus. Next base: position 2,563 of record CAJXJU010000165.1, read on the forward strand.
GTGGCAAATGTGCAAAGGCCTGTCCAATAGGCGCAATTTACTTTGATCCAGAAAAAAATATCCCCATCTTTTGTCTTCATTGTGGAAAATGTGTTGCTTTTTGTCCTCATGGGTGTCTGGAACTCGTTGAAATACCCTCGAAGGAGCACACGAAATGAGCAATAAATTCAAAGTCCTTCTAGTTGATTTAACGCAAAAAAAAGCCAGTATTCAATACTTTGATAGAAAAAATAATTGGCTAGGCGGCTCAGGACTCGCTGCTGGACTTTTTGCCCAATTTGCAGACTTTAAAGCCGATCCCTTTGATCCCTGTCAGCCCTTGATCCTGGCCATAGGCCCTTTGACCGGATATTTTCCCATGATGAGCAAAACCGTGCTTGGTTTTCTCTCCCCCTATCATGGTCAATATGCAGAGACCCATGCTGGTGGCCGGTCTGCTCTGAGCTTACGCTTTACAGGCTATGATGCCATAGTAATTAAAGGCCGCGCCAGCCAGTTATCCTGCCTGGCCATATCCTCAAAAAACATTGAGCTTATCCCCACACCATATCTCCACAAACTGGATGTCTTTAGGACAGGAAAACTTTTGCGCAAAATTTTTCCTGAACATTCTGGTCACCGCTCCATCTTACGCATCGGTCCTGCAGGAGAAAACCTGGCAAACTTCGCACTGATCAATGTAGATACCTATCGCCATTTTGGCCGTCTTGGCAGCGGCGCCATTATGGGCGCAAAAAACTTAAAAGGCATTGTTTTAGCTGGTGACGGTCGCCTTCCGCTTGAGCCAACGCAAACCAGAGAATACACTGCAATTTACGATGAAATTTTTCGTATTATTACCAGAACCAGAGCTGTTCACAAATATCACGATCTGGGAACAGCCCAGAATTTAATTCCATTAAATGAACTTCAGGCCCTGCCATGGCGCAATCTGCAGGAAACAACCGACCCTAAAGTGCAAAATATCTCCGGAGAAACATTTGCCGAAAAACTTCTTTTACGCCAGACAGCCTGTGCCCATTGTCCTGTTGGCTGCATCCATATCGGTCTTTTGCGCGAAAAATTTGGGCCTGAACACGAATTTTTATACCGTCAGGTAGCTTATGATTATGAGCCTATTTTTGCTGTTGGTTCTATGCTGGGAATGACCCAGGAAAACCATGTCCTCACCCTGCTGGAAGATGTGGAACGCGTTGGACTTGATGTTATCAGCACAGGAGTGGCTCTGGCCTGGGCAACCGAGGCACTGCAAAAAGGAGTCATAACTTTAAAACAAACTCTGGTTCCTTTAAAATTCGGGGAACTTGCGCCCTATCGCCAGGCTATTTCACACCTGGCATTTAAGAAAAATGATTTTTACGCCCACCTTGCCCAGGGGACTTTAAAGGCCGCGCAAAAATTTGGAGGTGAAGATTTTGCCTGTGTTCTGGGTCAGGAAATGGCAGGATATGCCACTGGAGAAGCCTATTTTGTCAGTCAGGCTCTGGGTTTTCGCCACTCCCATCTGGATAGCGGAGCCTACTCCTTTGACCAAAAAGAAAATAGCAAAAATATCTCCAGGGCCATAAATTTTATGCTTGACCAGGAGAGGTATCGCTGCCTCCTCAATTCTATGGTTGGCTGCCTGTTTGGACGCAAAGCATATTCTGTGGAAAATATCTGTAAAGCACTAAACAGCCTTGGTTATTCTTTTACTAAAGAACAACTGGAAGAGATAGCTCAGAATATCCAGGCTTCCAGGTGGGCATTAAAAATCAAAACCGGCTTTAATCCAGATCAGGTAAAAATCCCCAAGCGTTATCTGGAAGTAAAAAACTGGAAGGGTAAAATTGATGCAGACTTCCTTTACCAACTCAAAAAGGCCTATGCTCAGGAGATTAAAAAGCTGGGGCAAAACCCGGGGTAAACCTCCCCGGCACAAATTTTCAAATTTTGGGACAGGAGAAATTACTCGATTCTATGGTTGGCTGCCTGTTTGGACGCAAAGCATATTCTGTGGAAAATATCTG
>CAJXJU010000166.1 GCA_913055195.1 uncultured Desulfohalobiaceae bacterium
CTGTCCCTGAAGTACGGTTGAAATTGGTGGTTTCCCGCTACTGGCGGATGCACCCCTTTTGCCCTGCCTCAAATAACCTCCTTAAACAAGTTTGTTTCCTTGAAAAAAAGAAAAAAATGTCATAAAATTTCTTTATGAAAAAGAAAGAAATCTTAAAGTCGATTATAATAGAGTTTCATTCCTGGGACTTGCCTGCGGTTATTGATAGAGAGATTGAATTGCCCCTGAGCTCAAACAAGATTATTTCTGTTGTTGGCTCAAGGAGAGCCGGGAAAACTTATCTTTTATTTAAGACAATAGAAAGGTTATTGAATATAGGTGTTAAGAAAAAAAGATGTTTGTACTTCAACTTTGAAGATGAAAGAGTTGATTTAATCCAGGAAGATCTGGATTTGATATTGCATGCTTATAGAGAATTGTATCCTGAGGATGATTTGAGAGAAACATATTTCTTTTTTGATGAAGTACAAAATGTTAATGGATGGGAGAAATTTGTCAGAAGAATATATGATACAATCACAAAAAATATTTTTATAACAGGATCAAATTCAAAATTGCTTGGTGATGAAATTGCCACCTCTTTAAGAGGCAGGACATTAAAATATGAAGTTTACCCACTTACCTTTAAAGAGTTTCTAAAGTTTAAAGGGTTTGAATTTAATCCAGCAATTGATTTTTATGATAGTAAAAAGAAATCCATGTTAATTAAGCTATTTGAGGAGTTTTTGGTGTATGGAGGATTTCCTGAGATTGCGTTGATGACAAACGATTTAAAGTTACGCTCATTACAGGAATACTTCAATGTAATGATATATCGGGATATTGTGGAAAGGTATAGTATAAAAGATTCATTTGTTTTGAAATATTTTATAAAGAGGTTGGCGGAAAATGTGACCAAAGCTTTTTCAGTGAATAAAATATATAATGAATTAAAATCTCAGGGAATAAAAATTGGTAAAAATACTCTGTATAATTATCTGGAATATTTAGAAAACTGTTATTTAATTAAATTAGTCAAAAAACATTATAATTCTGTGTTAAAGTCAGATTTGGGAGAGAAAAAGATATATTTCATAGATAATGGGTTGCTAAATGCTATAAGGGCATTTGATAGTAAGAATTTTGGTGCGCTATTGGAAAATTTAGTCTGGCGTGAGTTAATATCAAAATATAATAAAGTGGCTTTTTTTAAGGAGAAAAAAGAGTGCGATTTTATTATAGATGATAAAATTGCTGTGCAAGTTTGTTATAATTTGACAAACAGTGAGACAAGAAAAAGAGAAATTGGCGGCTTAACAGAATGTTGTAAGTATTTACATTTACAAGATGGTTTTATTATAACTTTTGATGATGAGGAAGATTTGATTACGGACGATATTAAGATTTATGTGGTCCCTGCGTACAAATTAGCGCTTCTTCGCAGACAGATGTTCAATTTATGATACTCAACTTTCAGAGTTGCGGAAAGAGAAGATTAGGGACAGTAGGGGCAATTATTGCCCCTACCTCTAAAACAGAATAACCAGTCTCATTGTCTTTGCAAGCACGAATTCACCAAACTTCTTATCTTCCCAGCTTCCTATCTTCCTTCCTTAAATTAAGATGAGATGGCCCTGGGTGCCCGGTGAACGTTGAACATTGAACGAAGCCAGCAAAAAGGGACTTTTTGCTGGCGACTCATAAAAATGGACTTGTCGGTGCTTCTTAATAATATAAAACAATATATTTACGAACTGTCAGAAAAGTTTCGTTCTTTTTTTATTTCTGGCAATAAGCAAAAGTATTCTCCCATTGATTTGTTTGAGCATTTTCAGAAATTGATAGCGCAAAATAATATTGCTCTCGAAATAATGTCTGATCTGGGCGAAAAATTGAGCGGGGAGTATGTTTTTGATCGCCGCTACATAGAAGAAAGCGTTATCAAATTGGCTGATAGTCTTTATAAAATGATATATCATCTTGATTGTATGGCGCCTAAAAAATATGTTCAACTTTTTAGGATTTATAATAGAATAAGGTCTGAAATAGATATGGAATTAAAAGGCAGAGTGTGTATTCCAGACGGTGATCTGGTTGTTCCTTATACAAAGATAGATGATACATTGGAAGATTTAGTGGGGGGAAAGAACGCAGCACTATGTATTGTAGGCAATGTTCTGGGATTTAATATCCCTGCTGGATTTGCTATTACAACCAGAGCGTTTGAATTGATATTGAGAGATGGTATTCTCGCCGATAAAATACAAGATTATCTTGAAAAATGGCAGCAGGATAAGATTTCTACTGAAGAAGTATCAGCGAAATTGCAGAATATTATTTTAGATGCAAAGTTGCCGGATGAACTTGTAAAGGCAATTTTGAAAGGCATTGCAGAATTAAAAAAAGAGGTGAACAAACAAAGTTTGAGACTTGCCGTGCGCAGCAGCGCACTGGGAGAAGACAGTGAACATAGTTTTGCGGGACAGTACTCCAGTTTTATTAATGTGCCGGAAGCAAAAGTGTTAGATGCCTATAAACGGGTAGTGGCCAGTACTTATTCCAGAAGAGCGATGGAGTATAGAAGGGAAAAGGGTATCCTGGAGTCTGAAATAGCTATGGCAGTTGGGTGTCAGGTTATTGTTCCTGCCAGAGTAAGCGGAGTGGTTTATACTCTGGATGCGTTTAATTTAGAAAAGGAGAGGGTGGTGATTTCGGCCTTGCCGGGCATAGGAGAAAAGTTGGTTGCCGGGCAAAGAGACGCGGATCGATATTTTGTCTCCAGAACGGTGCCTCATTCTATTTTAGGAATGGAGATAGTTCATAAAAAAGATATGTTGATTGCAACTGGAAACCAGGAAGAAGGGCTATGCCAGGTCAATGTCGATGAAGAGGCTGCGGATCGCCCCTGCCTTACGTCGAACCAGGTATTGGAACTTGCAAAGGCGGCACTCCAATTAGAAAAATATTTTAAACATCCACAGGATATAGAGTTTGCGTTTGATGATCAGAACGGATTGGTTATTTTGCAGACCAGGCCATTAAATTTGCAGCAGAGCAAACCAGGATTAGTCTGTGATCTGACAAAATTGGCCCAAAAATTTCCGGTTATTTTTGAGCAGAAGGGGGAGATTGTCCAGGAAGGTGTGGCAATGGGCAAAGTTTGTCTCATTAAGGACGACAAAGACCTTGAGAATGTTCCTGAAGGGGCAATCCTGGTCGCGCACTTTTCCTCGCCTAACCTTGCCAGGGCCATTAAACAGGTAAATGGGATTATTACGGATATAGGATCGCCGTTTGGACATATGGCGACTATTGCAAGAGAATTTAGAATACCAATGATTATTAATACCAGGATTGCTACAAAACTTTTGCAACATGGTCAGGAAATAACTCTGGATGCTACGGAAAATGTTGTTTATGCAGGTTATATGAGAGAACTTTGTTTTTATGATTTTACAGAGACAAAGTTTGGAGAAACTTATGAATACAGGTTGTTGCGCAGGATTTTAAAAAGGATATCTCCATTGAATTTAGTGGACCCTAAGGACAAAAGATTTTCACCGTCTTTTTGTAAGACTTTTCATGATTTAATACGTTATATTCATGAACAGGCAGTAAGAGAATTAATTGACCAAAATTATTTTACGCATTCTTTTGTACGCAAGCGGGCAGTTAAGGTGAATTTAAGTATTCCACTTGACCTGGTTGTAATTGATATTTCCAATAAGTCTGATTTTAATTTGCAAAAAATAGAGCCGGAGGAATTAGTATCCTTGCCTTTGAAAAAATTTCTCAAAGGAGTAAGTGTTCCTGGCATCTGGGCCAGGGAGCCAGTGCCTGTAGATTTTAAAAGTTTTGTTTCCAGCATGACCAAAACATTTTCTTCAGATGTTGCGGATCCCAGGTTTGTCGGTCAAAATCTGGCAGTTATTTCTCCTGAATATGCCAATATTAGTTTACGGTTGGGTTATCATTTTACCATGATTGATACTTTTGCAACTTCTAATGCGAGGGATAATTACATTTATTTCAGGTTTTTTGGAGGAGTTACGGATGATACACGCAAAACCAGGCGGGCCAGGCTGATTGGCAAGCTGCTGGCAGAGAGCGATTTTTTTGTAAGCATTAAGGGAGACTTAGTCGTAGGGAGATTAAAGGGGGTGTCAAAGGAAGAAATTCTGGAAAAGATGTTTGTTCTTGGCATTCTGGTAGCTTACACCAGACAGCTTGATGTACTGATGAAAGATGATCATAAGATAGATTATTTTTTAAGCGAATTTCATAATATTTTGATGAGTTTAAATTAGTGTATGGATGTAACCGATAACGGGTGCATCCGGCAGTAGCGGGATTGTTGATTTTTTAAGTGTAGCTTACAAAGTAAACTGTTGCTTACTGGGGACTGACCCTTGGGTCTGTCCCCAGATGACGGTTGAAATTTGTAAAATCCCGATACCGGCGGATGCACCCGTGCTAATCGCTGTGTTTGGGCAAGAAATTAGCTAGAAGAGGAGAGGATGAAAACAGCAATATTTGGTTTTAGCGGCAGCGG
>CAJXJU010000167.1 GCA_913055195.1 uncultured Desulfohalobiaceae bacterium
GACAGGAAGCAGATTTTAAAGAAAAAAATAAGGTCTAAATTAAATGAGAAAAATAAGGCACATTAATAGCTCTATTTGATGCCTCTGATAGCTATCATGTTGCTGCTATTATGCTCCAGTTGCCAGGCGAGAGTTTATGAGGGCGGTTTTTGATCGGCACAGAGTTTAGTGTTGATTGATGTTACTTTGAATAAAATTCAATTAAACGCCTTTATCATGTTTGATAAAAAAATGAGGTAAAGATGATAAACAGGATAGAAATAAAAAATTTTAAGGTTATCAAAGAATTAATACTTGAAGACATTCCTTTAATATCCATTATTGGGGGAAAAAATAATACAGGTAAGTCAACATTGTTAGAGGGTATCTTTTTATTTTATGACAGAGCAAATCCAGACTTATTTATGCGTCAACATCAATGGAGAGGTTTAAATGCGCTTGAAATATCATCGTATGGAATGTGGGCGCCTTTTTTTTATAACCTGGATTTAGAACAGGAAATTAAATTATCATTTACAGTGAATGAACAAGAGGAAAAAGTTGTTATCAAATATAACCCTTCAATATCTCAAGAAATATATTCAAATTTTTCCCAGAGAATTGAATCAAGAAAGGCATTCTTTCCACTTTCAACTACTCCGCAGGGTGAAGCAGTTGAATTAATATATTATATTAATAACCATGAAATTGGACGTTCTCATTTTATTTTAGATGGCACAGATCAAAGGATCAAATTCAATAAAAAAGTAATAAAACCTGTAAAAGTCATATATTTATCTGGTCGAAGAAATCCAATAGAAGATGCAATGATGTTTGGTAAGCTGGATATGGAAGGAAAGGTGAGTGAAATAGTTGATGATTTAAGAATAATTGAACCCAGAGTGAAATCCCTATCAGCCATACCTTTTGGCAACACTTCTGCAATTTATGCTGATATAGGAATAGGTAAAAAATTGCCTGTTTCATTAATGGGTGAAGGGACAGCCAAATTGTTATCAATGATTTTATCTATAGCTTCAACAAAAGATGGTATTGTGCTGATTGATGAACTGGAAAATGGCATTCATTATTCGATTTATGAAGATTTATGGCGCTTGCTCATTAAACTAGCTCAAAAATATAATTGCCAATTATTTATTACAACTCATAGCTATGAAATTCTAAAATATCTAAAATTTGACAGAGAAGTACAAAATGATAATATTGTAAAATACTATAGATTGTCCAAAGAAGAGGATCAAATTGTCTCCAAGCATTATGATCAAAATACACTACAGGTTGCACTGGAAAACGACTGGGAGATTCGTTGATGAATATCAGGATAGTCAAGAAAAGTTTGTTGCTCGTAGAAGGAAAAGATGAGGTAAACTTTTTTACTGCTTTATTAAATACATTGCATATAGATACGGTTCAAATTATTGATATAGGTGGCAAACAGCAATTGCACTCCAAATTTCAAGCATTGATTAATATGGATGGTTTTGAGCATGTTAAAAAATATGCGATAATACAGGACGCTGATGACGATTATCAAGCTACATTTCAAAGTATTACCGGTTTGTTGCGGAAATTAAATCAACCATCTCCTCAGGAGATATGTCAATTTGTTTCAAATGATAAAGTGGCGGTAGGTATATATATTCTGCCTAGAAAAGAACATAATGGCATGTTAGAAGATTTATGCCTGGCAAGTATTGATAATAATTTTTTAACATGTATTGATGAGTATTTGAGTTGTATTGAACAATTTACTACAATTAAGAATAAGCCCAAGGCCAGGTTATATTCTTATTTGTCAGTAAATGCTAAAAACACATTGTCATTAGGATTGGCTGCCATGCAAGGGGTTTTTGATTTAAATAACGAGTCATTTTTGGAACTAAAAGAATTTTTAGAAAACTTGCGATAAGAATTAACAATATGCGGTCAAAAAAAAGAAATAACTCTATTTTCAATGAATTTTTAAAAGATAAAGAAAAAGTTGCAAGATATAAAACTTTTTCACGAGATGGGCTGATGCGCCTGGAATATCCAGTTTTTTTCAGGCGTATCAAGGTAAAAAATGTTAAGGATTATTCTGATATGCGGCTTGATGAATAATATTTTCAAACATATAGCTCCCCCCAGGGTTTCGACCCTGGGCAGCAGGGCCTCTTTTTGAGGCCCTTGCCTTTTCATAAGCCTAAAAATTGGTAAATCTTGAGAGACACCAGCATGAATCTATCTCAAATAACTGAGACTTTAAAACGCATTTATGATGAAGAAAGGCATCGCATTGTTTTCTGGCACGATCCTGACCAGGAATTCAGCGAGGCACTGGATTTTTTAGAGCTGGAAGATGTAAAAATCGTCTGTTTAGAAGATGTTTCCCTCTTGGAACTTAAGGTGCAGCTTGAACTGGAAGACCCGGATGGCCGTTATCTCCTTTATTCAACTCTTCCTGTACCTCAGCCAGACCAGGACTGGCTCCTGGACATCAGGCTTTATAGCAAAACTTTTCATGCTGACCGTGCTTCTTTGCTTTTGAATGAGCTTGGCCTGAACAATCAGTTCATGCGTGATTATCTGGCCAGGAGAAAAAAATTCTTTAACAGTCAGGACAGGTTAAACAGATTAAAAAAATGGGTGCATAAAGAAGATAAGGAAAATGATCTGGACATTAAGATGCTGGCAGTGCTTACCAGGGCAGAACAACCTGGTGTTTTTGATATTTTGATGAAACTTTTTGGGGAGATGTGCACTGAGACAGAATGTGATATTACAACTCCACCAAAGTCCTGGCAGGAGATAGAGAAGTTTGGCCTTGCTTCTTTTTTCTGGGAATTAATGGCCCGCACTTTTGGATATATTGAAGACAATCCAACGCTTCACAATTTTCTTATCTGTCTTCTGGTTAATGACCTCGCAAATAATTTAAAAGGTGAAATTCCTGCCGCATTAAAACATTTTCTTTTTGCAGATCACAATCTGGCAGCCAACGCTACAGTGTTTACATCTCAGTGGCGTAGCAATCTTGGTCATTATAAAAATTACAACAAAATTTCAGATCAAATTGCACATGACCTTGGCCTGGAATCATTATTACAGCCTTTTGACGAAGAAGCCCTTCTGGATGTTATGACTTTTGAAGTGGTTGAACGTCAGATTATCCATTCTTTAAGAGATAAAATAATATGCAATAACATTGAAAATCTGGAAACATTAAAACAGATTATTTTGCGTCGTAAGGATTCTCATTGGACAAATGTAAAACTTGAAAACTATGGACAGACGCTTCCTGGTGGTAATATTTATGCTGAAGTCTATAAAGGACTTGAAGCTGCTCTTGAGCTTTTGCAACTGAGAAAAATTTATGATTCTGGTTTAAGTTATTCCACTATAGAAGATTTATATCAAGCATATATTACAGAGCTATTTCGTTTTGATCAATATTATCGTCTGTTTCATGAAACAGCAGACAGGGTGGAGTTGCCTGGATGGGATATTCTCAAAGAAGTGCAGCAAACAGTAGAAGCATGTTATAATAATTGGTATCTGGATCAATTATCTGTTTGCTGGGGCAATTTTATAGACCAGAATGGATCAAATTTTTTGCAGCAATGGTCTTTAAAAAACATCCCTGGTCAACAACACTTTTTTTCAACTTTTGTAAAACCTTTTCTGGAAAAATCAGCTAAAAGCAAGGTGTTTGTTATTATCAGCGATGCCTTGCGCTTTGAGGTGGCTGAGGAATTGACGCGTGAGATTAATACCCGCTCCAGGTTTAGAGCCTGTTTAAGAACTCAACTGGGAGTGTTGCCAAGTTATACAGCACTGGGTATGGCAGCATTACTTCCCCATAAGGAGTTAGCTTTTAAACAGGGCAGTAATCTGGAAGTGCTGGTAGATGGCCTGCCTACGTCATCCCTGCAAACCAGGGCCAATATCCTTTCAAATTATAATGGAATTGCTTTAAAAGCTGATGACCTCCTTGCTATGAACAAAGAACAGGGAAGATCAACCATAAAACCCTGGCGAGTGATTTATATTTACCATGACCAGATTGATTCCACTGGAGATCAGGCCAAGACAGAATCAAAAACCTTTGCAGCAGCGAGAAAAGCTATAGAAGAGCTTTCCGCGCTTGTTCGCTTTATAATCAATAACTTAAATGGCACTAATATTTTGATCACTGCTGATCATGGCTTTATTTATCAGGATTCTCCTCCAACTTCGCTGGAGAAAAGCACATTGGACTTTAAGCCGGAAGGGGCAGTAAAGGCCAGCAAGCGGTTTATTCTGGGTAAAAATCTGGGTATTTCATCCAATGTCTGGTTTGGTACAACAAAAGTTACAGCTAACACCATTGATGACATGGAATTCTGGCTTCCTAAAGGAGTGAACCGTTTTCACTTTACCGGCGGCGCAAAGTTTATTCACGGCGGAGCCATGCCTCAAGAGGTGATAATCCCTGTTATTCAGGTTAAAGAACTGGATGCCAAAAAGGCTGCCAGAGATGCCGTAAGCAAAGTGGGAGTTTCTTTGCTGGGTT